>JARICB010000082.1 GCA_029264225.1 Nocardioides sp.
ACACCCCCGCCCTCAGCGCCACGGTCGAACAGGACGCCTGCAACAACTCTTCCTCGACCTCGAGCCGCGAGGTGATGTGAGGAGAAAGGTCGTCGCGCGGCACCTGCGGCACGAGACCGCTGAGGTAGACGATGCGGGTGACGTCACTGGCGTCGACGGCGCGGCGCACGGTCTGCGCGCCCAACAGGTCGCGACCGGCGAAGCCAGTACTGCTCAGGGAGTGCACGAGGTAGTAGACGGCATCAACGTCGACGAGCGCTTCGGCGACGTCGGAGGCCGAGGTGACGTCGCAGCGTCGCCAGTCGACGCGGGTGCCCCACGCGAAGCGGTCCGGATCAGGCTCCGACGAGGAAGCCGCCACCACCTTGTGCCCCTGATCGAGCAGGAAGGGGATGAGTCGCGAACCGACGTAGCCGGTCGCGCCCAGGACCAGGACTCGCATCGTCAGCTGCCCGATCCGTTGAGGTAGCGCCGGACGTTCTGACCGAAGCGGTAGCCCATCCCGGCAACCACGGTGCTCATCACGCCCTCGACGGCCGGCCGGGCGAGGCGAGGCAGCGGCAGTTCGGCCCAGATCGCCAGGTCGATGGAGACCTCGGTACGCTCGCCGACCGGCTTCAACAGGTATTCGCCAGCCACGCCGACCCGCTCGTCGGTGCGTGTGTCGTCGTGGCGGAAGATGATCTGGCGCGGTTCGTCATACTCCATCAACTCGGTGAACGAAGGCTCGATCGCCGAACTCAGCACCGGGATGCGCGTCAGGTGCCAGGTCCAGCGGTCGCCCTCGACATCGATGCGCTTGAGGTTGGGGGTGAAGCGCACGAGCAGATCCGGATCGGTCAGGAGCTTCCAGACCGCGACCGGGTCGGCATCCAGCAAGGCCGTGGACTTGTTGTGCGCATGGAATCTGTTCACCCCACGAGCCTAGAGAACACCCCCACGGGTGCCCCGGCTCAGGTCCCGTAGACCGGCTCCGGCTCGGGCGCCTCGCCGACCATGTCGCGCAGGGCGGCACCGACCTCGGCTGCCTGCCAACGCCGTCCGAGGTCGCGGGAGGCACCGTGGCGCCAGCCGTCCTCGAGGGTGATCTTGCCACCCTCGATCTCGATCACCCGTCCCGTGAGATCGCAGTCGGCCGACGCCAGCCAGGCCACGATCGGGGAGTTGTCCTCCGGCTCGGGCAGGCTGGCTTCGAAGTCGGCGTCAAAGGCTCCAGAGGTCATCCGGGTCTTGGCGACCGGAGCGATCGCGTTGACCTTGACGCCGACACGACCCAGTTCGGCAGCCGCGACCAGGGTCATCCCGGCGATGCCGGCCTTGGCAGCCGAGTAGGCGGTCTGGCCGATCGAGCCCTGGAGGCCTGCGCCCGAAGAGGTGTTGATGACCCGGGCTACCCGCTGGCGATCAGCCTTCGACTCCAGTCGCCAGTACGCCGCGGCGTGCCGCAGCGGCGCGAAGTGACCCTTGAGGTGCACCCGGATCACCGCGTCCCACTCGTCCTCGCCGGCGTTGACCAGCATCCGGTCGCGGACGAACCCGGCGTTGTTGACCAGGATGTCGAGCCCGCCGAAGGTGTCGACCGCCTGGGTCACCATGTCGGCAGCCTGGGCGAAGTCGGCCACATCGGCGCCGTTGGCCACGGCTTCGCCGCCCATGGCCAGGATCTCGGCGACCACCTCGTCGGCAGGTGAGTCCACCTGCTCCCCGGCCAGCGAGACTCCGAAGTCGTTGACAACGACCTTGGCGCCTTGTCGAGCCAACTCGAGGGCGTGGGCGCGGCCGATACCGCGTCCGGCTCCGGTGACGATGGCAACGCGGTCCTGGAGAAGTCGGTCCTGGGAGGTCATGAGATTCCTTTGAGAACGTGGAGGAAAACGGGGGGCTCGCCGCCGCCGTGACATTCGATGCTGGCGCCGGAGACGTAGGAGGCCAGGTCACTGGCCAAGAAGACGGCAACGTTGCCGACCTCCTCGGGATGGGCCATGCGGCCCAGGGGAATGGTGCCCTCGATCGCGGCGACGGTCTCGTCGCCACCGTAGTGGTCGGCCGTGTTGGGAGTGCGGCACAGGCCGACGTTGATCGCGTTCACCCGGACCTTCGGCGCCCACTCGACCCCGAGCGACTGTGTAAGGGAGTCGAGGCCAGCCTTGGCCGCGCCATAGACGGCAGTGCCGGGTGAGGGACGCAGCGCACTGATCGAGGAGACATTGACGATCGCGCCGCCACTCTCCTGCTTCTGCATCACCGCGTTGGCGGCCTGGGCGACGAGCAGTGGGGCGGTCAGGTTGAGACCGAGGATCTTGTCGTGGAAGTTGGGGGAGACATCGGCTGCGAGCGCGTAGGGCGCTCCCCCGGCGTTGTTGACCACGACGTCGAGGCGCCCGTGGGTCGCCACGACGGCATCGATCATGGCGTGCACCGAGTAGGGGTCGCGGACGTCGCACTGAAGGTGCGTCGTACCGGGAGCGGGGTGCTCGACGGCCGAACGCGCACACGTCACGACCGTGGCACCCGCCGCGACGAAGGTCGCGGCAATGCCGGCGCCGATGCCCTGGGAGCCGCCGGTCACGAGCACCACACGGTCAGAGAGGTCGAGGGAGATGGCCATAACTGGTAGCCTACCAAGCAAACGTTTGGTTTGTAGACTTGGACGCCGCGAGGCACATACCGGAGGGCACACATGACGATCACCAGCGAGTTGCGCGAGGACGGCATCCGCGTCATCACGATGGCCGCGCCGCCAGTCAACGCCCTGACCGTGCAGGGCTGGTTCGACGTGGCCACCGCGCTCGACGAGGCCAGCGCCGACATGTCGACCAAGGTCGTCATCCTGCGCGCCGAGGGCAAGGGCTTCAACGCTGGCGTCGACATCAAGGAGATGCAGAACAGCGAAGGCTTCGACGCCCTGATCGGCGCCAACAAGGGCTGCTTCGCCGCTTTCAAGGCCGTCTACGAATGCTCGGTACCGGTCATCGCCGCAGTGCAGGGCTTCTGCGTCGGTGGCGGCGTGGGCCTGGTCGGCAACGCCGACATCGTGGTCGCCAGTGACGACGCCTTCTTCGGTGTGCCCGAGGTCAAGCAGGGCGCCCTCGGTGCCGCTACCCATATGGCGCGCCTGGTCCCCCAGCACCTGATGCGCACCCTCTACTTCACCGCGCGCACCATCAAGGCCGCCGACCTGGTGCAGCACGGCTCGGTCTACGAGGTCGTGCCGCGCGACGAGCTCGACGCCGCAGCGCTCGCGCTGGCGGCCGACATCGCGGACAAGGACACCCGGGTCATCCGCGCCGCCAAGGAAGCCCTCAACGGCATCGACCCGATCGACGTGAACAAGAGCTACCGCTTCGAGCAGGGCTTCACCATGGAGCTCAACCTCATGGGCGTCAGCGACGAACTGCGCGACACCTTCGCCGGAACCAGCAAGGGGAACAAGTGAAACCACGCGACAAGCAGATGACCATCGACGAGGTGGTCGGCCAGCTCAAGAGCGGCATGACCATCGGCATCGGCGGCTGGGGCCCGCGGCGCAAGCCGATGGCGCTGGTCCGCGCGATCCTCCGCTCGGACCTGACCGACCTGACCATCGTTTCGTGGGGCGGCGCCGATGTCGGCCTGCTCGCCGACGCGGGCAAGATCAAGCGTCTCGTCTACGCCTTCGTCACCCTCGACTCGGTGCCGCTCGAGCCGCTCTTCGGGCGGGCCCGGCAGAACCGGACCATCCCGGAGATCTGCGAGTGGGACGAGGGCATGTTCTACACCGGCCTCAAGGCCGCCTCCGAACGACTCCCGTTCCTGCCGCTGCGCGGTGGCCTGGGCTCCGACGTGATGAAGAACAACCCGGATCTCAAGACGGTCACGAGCCCCTACGCCGACGGT
>JARICB010000189.1 GCA_029264225.1 Nocardioides sp.
TGGCCGCCATCTCGGCTCGGCCCCCCTCCTCGAAAGCGACAGCGGCCTCGCGGCGCTTCTTGGCCTCGCTCGACAAGACGCCGATGATGTCGTCGTCGGTCAGCACGCGCTGCTCCTTGCCGGCCACCTCCGCGTTGGTGATCGCGGTCAGGACCATGCGCAACGTCGATGCTCGCACCACGTCACGGGTCTTCATCGCGGTGGTCAGGTCGGCACGCAGACGGTCCTTCAGAGCGCTCATGGCACTCATTGTGGCAGCCTTGGCGAATGCCTTCTTCCGTCTTCGTGCGTCGTTCCCTCGGTGCGAGCGTCGGGGGCGGCCTGTTGCTGGCGTCGTACGCCGCCTGGGAGGCCCGCCAATACACGCTGCGCGAGGTGAGCATCCCGATCCTGCCCGCCGGTCACGCCGAGTTGCGGGTGCTGCACCTCAGCGACATCCATATGGCCCCCGACCAGCGCGTCAAGCAGGAGTGGCTGCGTGGTCTGGCCGAACTCGAGCCCGATCTGGTGATCGACACCGGTGACAATCTCTCCCACCAGCGCTCCGTGCCGTTCGTGCTCGATTCGCTCGGCCCGCTGCTGGATCGGCCGGGGGTCTCGGTGTTCGGCTCCAACGACTACTACGCGCCGGGGTGGCGCAATCCGCTGCGCTACCTGCTGCCCGACACCGGTCAGCGCAACGTCCACACCCCGCAGCTGCCGTGGCGCGACCTCAAGGCACGCTTCACCGACGCCGGGTGGCTGCACCTGTGCAACGAACGCGGTCGCCTCACCATCGGTGACACCACCTTCACCTTCGCCGGGGTCGACGACCCGCACCTGTCCTACGACGACCTCGACGCCGTGGCGGGGCCGGCCGATCCGAGTGCCGACGTGCGGCTGGGCATCGCCCACGCGCCCTACCTGCGGGTGCTGGACCAGTACGCCGCCGACGGCTACGACGCCATCATCGCCGGCCACACCCATGGGGGGCAGGTCTGTTTGCCCGGGTACGGCGCCCTGACCACCAACTGCGACCTCGACTCGGCCCGCGCCAAGGGCCTGCACCGGCACCCGGCCGACTCTGTTCCCGGCGATCCGGGCTCGGCCTGGCTGCACGTCTCGGCCGGGTTGGGGACCAATCCCTACATCCGGTTCCGGGTCGCCTGCCGCCCCGAGGCCACCCTGATCACGCTGACGCCGCGATCATCGGCGAGCGCCTCGACGGCCTAGTCAGGCCCGATTTTCGGGGGCCTGCCGGCTCGGGTATGCTCGGCGTGCTTCGCAGCCGCTAGCCGGTTGTCAGGCGGATCGGGCTGTGGCGCAGCTTGGTAGCGCGCCTCGTTCGGGACGAGGAGGCCGCAGGTTCAAATCCTGTCAGCCCGACCAAGTGATCTCGCAAGAGATGGGAAAGATCCGAATCCTCAGCGGGGGTTCGGATCTTTCGCTTTTCGCAGTATCCGTGCCTGCTCCCTCGTGCCCCCCTCTGGAGGATCTGTGTCTGACCACGCGCCCGCCAGCCCGGGTGCGCTCCTGTGGCGGACCCTCATCCGCAGCCGTCGCGCGCTGGTCGGCTCGGTCTCGCTGATCACCTTGTGGCAGGTCTGCGAGCTCATGGTGCCCGTACTCATCGGGGTGATCATCGACCGTGCGGTGGCGACGGGTGACGGAGCCGCGCTCGCCCGGTGGGCCGTCGTGCTGATCGTCCACTTCGCGGTGCTGAGCACGGCCTACCGGCTGGGGTCGCGGATCGGCTTCACGGCTGTGCAGAAGGAGAGTCACCGACTCCGTACGGAGGTCTCGGCACACGTACTGCACGTGCGAGGTGCGCGCACCACTCAACTGCCAGGCGACATCCTCACGGTGGCGACCTCCGACGCCGAGATGGCCAGCATCGTGGTGCGGCAGGTCACCTTGACTGCCGCCGCGGTCCTCGGTCTGGCCGTCAGCGCGCTGGTGCTCGCCACCATCGACCTGACCTTGGCGGTGGTGGTCATGGTGGGCGTGCCCGTCGTCCTGCTCGTGACCCACGTGCTCTCGCCTGCGTTGGCCCGGCGCAGCGAGTTACGCCAGATCAGCATCGGGCGTGCCACCGGAATCGCCACCGACCTCGTGGCCGGGATCCGACCGCTCAAGGGCATCGGCGCCGAGGGCACAGCCACTGCTCGCTACCGGATCCAAAGCCAGGAGGCGGTACGAACCAGCGTTGCCGCGGCCCGCTGGGAGGGGTTGCTCTACGGCGTGACACAGACGCTGAGCGGCGCCTTCCTGGCCGTGGTCGCCCTGCTGGCCGGCACCCGCGCCCTGGAGGGCAGCATCGGTATCGGTGAGCTGGTGGCCGTGGTCGGGCTCGCCCAATTCATCGCCGAGCCGATGGCCCTGCTGGCCCACCTCGTGGCTCAGGTAGCGCAATCGCGCGCCTCCGCAGGCCGGATCGTGGCCTTCCTGGCCACCCCGCGCCTGGTCGAGACCGGAGATCGCTCGGTGGGCACCGGTGGGCGCGACCTGGATGGTGTCAGTCATGGCCCGCGGCGCCCGATCTCCATCACGGCCGGACCGGGACAACTGGTAGGTGTGGTTGCCGAAGACCCGGCCGACGCCGCCGCGCTGATGACGCTGCTCCGCGGTGAGGCACGGGCCACGACCGGGACCGTGCATCTGGGTGGCAGCGAGGTCTGCGAGATTCGCACCGAGGACGCTCGCGGCCACCTCTTGGTGGTAGACCACCACATCGATCTCTTCGAAGGCACACTGCGCAGCAACATCGACCCGGCCGGCGTCCTCTCCCCCGACCGCTGGCAGTCCGTGCTCGACGCATCGGCCGCCGTGGACATCGTGACCGCTTCCGAGTGCGTGCTGGACGAGCCCGTCTCGGTCAACGCCACCACCTTCTCGGGGGGCCAGCGGCAACGCATCGGGTTGGCCCGCGCCCTCGCCGCCGACCCCCCGGTCCTGGTGCTCCACGACCCCACCACCGCCGTGGACGCCGTCACGGAACATCGGATCGCGGCCGGGGTGCACGCCATCCGCCACGGTGATCGAGACGACCGCACGACGCTGGTCCTGACGAGCAGTCCAGCTCTGCTCGCGCTGGCTGATCAGGTGGTGCACCTGCGCCAGGGCGAGGTCGTTGGCCTCGGCAGCCACCACGCCCTCAGCGAGCACGACAGCTACCGAACGGCGGTGCTGCGATGACCACGCTGCTTCCGGTCGCGGGCGCCCCCGAGTCGTGGCGGCTGGCGCGCACCCTGCTGCTGCGACGCCGAGGAGCACTGGCGGCGTGCTGTGCGACGTATGCCCTGACCGGATTGGCCGGTCTGATCGCGCCCTGGTGGCTCGGGCGGATCGTCGACCTCGTGCGCGAGGGCGGGTCCCGCTCCGAAATGGTCGTGGCCTCGTCCTGGATCCTCGGTGCCGCTGTGGTGATCGGGATTACGACCTGGGCATCGATCGCACTCACCGCGCTGGTCACTGAGCCGGCCCTTGCCGAACTGCGAGAGCACGTGCTCGAACGAGCGCTGCACCTCGACCTCTCCGTCGTGGAGGCCGCCGGGCAGGGAGACCTGCTTTCCCGGGTCGGCGACGACGTCCGCCTCATCGCCCAGTCACTGACGCAGGTGCTGCCCCAGCTGATCAACTCGGTGGTGGCGATCGCCTTCACTGCTGCGGGCCTCTTCGCCCTCGACTGGCGGCTGGGACTGGCCGGCCTCGGGGCGTTCCCGGCCTACGCGTTGGCGCTGCGCTGGTATCTGCCGCGTTCGGGTCCCTACTACCGGCGCGAGCGCGAGGCCAACGGCGAACGGGCAGAGGCCCTCCTGACCGGCATTCACGGGAGCCGGACGCTGCGCGCTTTCGGCATTGCCCAGGCCCAGCAGGAGCGGGTCGACGATGCCTCGTGGAATTCGGCACGGATCTCGATCGACGTCTACGCCATGTTCACCCGGTTCGGCGCCCGCATCAACCGCGGAGAGCTGATCGGTCTCCTGCTCCTGGTCGGTGTCGGCTTCCAACTGGTCCGCACCGATGCCACCAGCGTCGGCGCCGTGACGACGGCGGCACTGTTGTTCCACCGATTGTTCAACCCGATCGGGGCAGTTCTGTATCTCTTCGACGAGGCCCAGTCGGCGGGTGCTTCACTGACTCGGCTGGTCGGCCTGGCCCGGGCACCGATCCGCGAACGGCAGCAGTGCGACGACCTCGCACCTGCCGACTCCGGCCTGAGCGTCCGCTCGCTCCACCACGAATACGCCGCAGGGCGAGCCGCGGTGGCCGATGTCTCGTTGACCGTGCGGCCCGGCGAACGGCTGGCCATCGTGGGGGCGTCGGGTGCCGGCAAGACCACGCTCGGTGCGGTGGTCGCCGGCCAGCTCGTGCCGACCCGCGGAGAGGTGCTGCTCGGCGGCGTACCGCTGCTGAGGGCGACGCCGGGCGCACGCCCCACGGTCGCCCTGGTGACCCAGGAGGTGCACGTCTTCAGCGGCAGCGTCCGGGACAACCTCACGTTGGCTGCGCCGGCGGCGACGGACGCCGACGTCGAAGCCGCACTGCGCGTCACCGGCGCCTGGGGCTGGGTGCAGGCGCTCACCGCTGGCGTGGACGCCGCCGTCGGGGACGGCGCCACGCCTCTCACCACGGCGCAGGCACAGCAACTCGCCCTGGCCCGGGTGGTGCTCGCCGACCCGGTGCTCGTGGTCCTCGACGAGGCGACCGCAGAAGCCGGCTCAGCGGGCGCACGTGACCTGGAGCAGGCAGCGACCGCCGCCACGACCGGTCGCACGTCGCTGACCATCGCGCACCGCCTGACCCAGGCGCGCACCGCCGACCGGATCGTGGTGATGGACGCCGGGCGCGTGGTCGAGCAGGGCACCCACGACGAGCTGGTCGCCGCCGGCGGCAGCTATGCGACCCTGTGGGCGGCCTGGTCGACGCTCTGACTCGAGTAGTCAGCGGTCGGTGACCGGGGAGCGTCTCAGGAGCGGGGAGCCGCCGCGACCAGCTCGGCGATCTGCACGGTGTTGAGCGCAGCACCCTTGCGCAGGTTGTCGTTGCTGATGAACATCGCCAGCCCACGATTGTCCGGCACGCCCTCGTCCTGCCGCAGGCGACCGACGTAGGAGGGGTCCTTGCCGGCCGCATACAACGGCGTCGGTACGTCGCGCAGTTCGACGCCGGGAGCATCGGCCAGCAGTTCGCGCGCCCGATCCGGGGTCATCGCCGAGGCGAACTCCGCGTTGATCGCCAGCGAGTGCCCGGTGAAGACGGGCACTCGCACGCAGAGACCCGACACCAGCAGGTCGGGAAGTCCGAGGATCTTGCGCGACTCGTTGCGGAGCTTCTGCTCCTCGTCGGTCTCGTTGAGCCCGTCGTCGACGACGGATCCGGCGAGCGGCAGCACGTTGTAGGCAATCGTGTCGACGTAGGTCTGCGGCGCCGGGAAGGCGATGGCCGAGCCGTCGTAGGCCAACTCGCGGGCCTTCTCCCCGGCGGCGGTCGTGCCGCCGAGCAGTTCCTCCACGCCGGCGACGCCGGAGCCGGAGACGGCCTGGTAGGACGACACGATCAGCCGCTGGAGGCCAGCCGCCTCGTGCAGCACCTTGAGCACCGGCATTGCAGCCATCGTGGTGCAGTTGGGGTTGGCGATGATGCCCTGACCGGCGGCTACGATCTCCTCGATCGCCGCGGGGTTGACCTCGGAGACGACCAGCGGGATCGCCGGGTCGCGGCGGAACGCCGAGGAGTTGTCGATCACGATGACCCCGGACTCGGCCCAGGTCGCAGCCAGGGCGCGCGAGGTGGTGGCACCAGCGGAGAAGATCGCGATGTCGAGCCCTGCCGGGTCGGCCGTGGCGGCGTCCTCGACCTGCACCTCGCGGTCACCGAACGCCAGCATCGTGCCTGCCGAGCGGGCCGAGGCGAAGAACCGCACCGAGGCGATCGGGAAGTTGCGTTCCAGCAGGATCTCGCGGACCGCGACGCCTACCTGGCCGGTGGCCCCGACGATGCCGAGATTGATACCGCTCTGCCCGCTCATCGTCCCGATCCTCCGTAGACGACTGCCTCGACGTCGTCGACGTCCAGGTCGAAGGCGCTGTGCGTGGCCCGCACCGCCTGGTCGACCTGCTCCTCGGCGACTACGACCGAGATACGGATCTCCGAGGTGGAGATCATGCCGATGTTGACGCCCGCAGCGGCCAGCGAGGCGAAGAACTTCGCGGTGACCCCGGGGTGCGAGCGCATGCCCGCGCCGATCAGCGAGACCTTGCCGATCTTGTCATCGTAGAGCAACTTGTCGTAGCCGACCACGGCCTGGATCTTGGCGAGTGCGTTCATCGCGACCTGGCCATCGGTGCGCGGGAGCGTGAACGAGATGTCGGTCAGACTGGTGGCTGCGGCCGACACGTTCTGGACGATCATGTCCAGGTTGATCTGCGCCGCGGCGAGCGCCTCGAAGATCCGGGCTGCTTCCCCGACCTTGTCGGGGACGCCGACGACGGTGATCT
>JARICB010000205.1 GCA_029264225.1 Nocardioides sp.
ACCGTCAGACAGACCCGGCCCGCTGGGGACCTTCACGAACTGCGCTTACGCCACTCGATGGCCGGGCAGGTGTCCATCACCATCGCCACCCCGGCGGCCACGGTGCGTTCGAACGCTGCCTCGTCGATCACCCCGAGCTGGAACCACACTGCCTTTGCGCCGACCGCCACCGCCTGATCTGCGAACTCGCCCGCGCTCTCCGAGCGGCGGAAGACGTCGACCACGTCGATCGGGAACGGCACGTCCGCCAACGACGCGAAGCCCTGCTCGCCGAGCACTGTCGGCGCGGTCGGATGGATCGGCACGATTCTCTTGCCGCGAGACTGGAGCAGCTCCGCGATGGCGTACGCCGTGCGGTCCGGGTCGCCGGACAATCCAACGATCGCCCATGTCTCCAGCGTGTCGAGCATCAGTGAGATCGATTCCGATGCCTGCCATTCAGCGTTCATACGTTGACGATAGCTACGCGTGGGTATGGTGACGAGATCGACTCGATGCGGTGAGGGGCGCATCGGCTCGAACTCACATTTCCCCCTCGGATCGAAGGGACCCACCACAGATGCAATTCAACACGCTTCCGCGTCACCTCGTCTCGGCCGGCGCTGTCGGCGCCCTCGCACTGAGCGCCCTGGTGTTGGCCCCGGCCGCCCAGGCAGCGCCGGCGAGCACTGCCTACGAGTGCGGGATTGCCGGTGTCGCCGGCCCCTACGCCGTCTCGATCGTGACGGACCTGCCGGGTCTGCCTACGGCCGGGATCAACGCTGGTATGGCGGTTCCGGCCGACCTGCTGGGCGTTACCAACAAGGTGACGGTGCCCAAGGCGGCGTACCAGACGATTGTGGGCCTGGGTTACACCACGATCGGGATGCCCGCGTTCGCCCTGAACGTGGGCGAGGAGACCGTCGGTGCCACCGGCCTCAGCGTGCCTGCGACGACGTTCGTGGCCAGCACGGACGGCACGACCTACTCAGCCGACGTCAATGGCAAGAACGCCGCGTTCAACGCGCCCGCCACCGGCACCTACGCGGTGACCACGCCGAGCGCGTTCGCGCTCCACGCCACCAAGGCTGACGGCAGCGCGATCGACATCCCCTGCACCCTCAAGGCCGGCACGGCGCCGGGCACGGTGGAGACCATCACCACCACGGCCAACGCCGCCACGGTCAAGGCCAAGGCCAAGAAGGTTGCCGCCGGCAAGACGGCCAAGGTCAAGGTCACCGTTGCTGCTGACAACGTGGTGCCGAGCGGCAACATCATTGCCAAGATCGGATCGAAGAAGGTCGCCAAGGGCGCACTCGACGCCAAGGGCAAGGTCGTGCTCAAGATCAAGGCGAAGGCTCTCAAGGCCAGCAAGAACAAGGTCAAGCTCAGCTATGCCGGTGACGACTACACTGCGAAGAGCAACAGCAAGGTCGTCGTGAAGGTCGCCAGCTGACCCCACCTCAACCACGCACGGTTCCGGCCGGTACCCCTGTGGGGTGCCGGCCGGTGTGCGTTGCGCTCCCGCTGCGCATGGCGGTCCAGCGCTCCGTAGAATTCACGTCATGAGCGACTTCTACGCCCTCTCCGAGGAGCACCAGGCCATCCGAGAGGCCGTTCGTACCTTGTGCGATGCCAAGGTCGCGCCCTACGCCGCGGCCGTCGACGAGGAGGCTCGCTACCCGAGGGAGGCCGCCGAGGCGCTGGTCGCGGCCGACTTCCATGCCCCGCACGTGCCCGAGGAGTACGGCGGCGCCGGGGCCGACGCGCTCGCCACGGTACTCGTGATCGAAGAGGTGGCTCGCGCCTGCGTCAGCTCCAGCCTGATCCCGGCGGTGAACAAGCTCGGCTCGCTGCCACTGATGATCGCCGGCTCCGAGCAGCTCAAGGCGACGTACCTGACCAAGCTCGCGGCCGGGGAGGGAGGCTTCTCCTACTGCCTCTCCGAGCCGGACGCCGGCTCGGATGCGGGCGGCATGAAGGCCAGGGCCGTGCGCGACGGCGACGAGTGGGTCCTCGACGGGGTGAAGCGCTGGATCACCAACGCCGGGGAGTCGGAGTTCTACACGGTCATGGCCGTGACCGATCCCGACAAGAAGACTCGCGGCGCCATCTCCGCGTTCGTCGTGGAGAAGTCTGATGAGGGCGTCTCCTTCGGCGCCCCCGAGAAGAAGCTCGGCATCAAGGGCAGCCCTACCCGTGAGGTCTACCTCGACAAGGTCCGCATCGGTGACGACCGTCGTATCGGCGAGGTCGGCACCGGCTTCGCCACCGCGATGGCGACCCTCGACCACACGCGCGTCACCATCGCTGCCCAGGCCGTGGGGGTCGCTCAGGGTGCCCTCGACTACGCGCTGGGTTATGCCCAGGAGCGCACGCAGTTCGGCAAGTCCATCGCTGACTTCCAGGGGATGCAGTTCCTGTTGGCCGACATGGGCATGAAGGTCGAGGCCGCGCGTCAGATGACCTATGCCGCCGCCGGTCGTTCCGAGCGGGGTGACGCCGACCTGACCTTCTTCGGTGCAGCGGCCAAGTGCTTCGCCTCCGATGTGGCCATGGAGGTGACCGTGAACGCCGTCCAGGTGCTCGGTGGCTACGGCTACACCCGCGACTACCCGGTCGAGCGGATGATGCGCGACGCCAAGATCACCCAGATCTACGAGGGCACCAACCAGG
>JARICB010000304.1 GCA_029264225.1 Nocardioides sp.
ACGCGGTGCCACGGTCGGTGGGGGAGGTCAGGTCGGTGAGCCGCTCGACACCGACGACCAGCACATGGCCGGCCGAACCGCCACGCACCATGTCGGAGGCCAACGAGATGCCGTGGCAGAAGCCGGCACAGGCAGCCGAGATGTCGAAGGCCGCGGCACCGTTGGTGCCCAACTCGTGGGCCACCAGCGTCGCCACGGCGGGCAACTGCATCAGGTGGCTGACGGTGGCGACGACGACACAGTCGATCTGTTCGGGTTCGATGCCGGCGGCCTCGATCGCCTGTCGCGACGCAGCGACGGACATCATCTGCACCGTCTCCGCTGGCCCGGCGAATCGTCGGGACACGATGCCGGAGCGCTGCTGGATCCACTCATCGCTGGATTCGATCGCGTCAACCAGTTCGGAGTTCGGCACCACACGTTCGGGTCGATAGGCACCGACTCCGAGCAGCCGGGCGTGCGGGGCTGACGGCGTCGGTCCGGTGAGCGAGACGCCCATCAGGCGGCACCGTTGGGGTGCAGGCGGAGCAGGGGTTGGCCGGGAGAGACCAGATCCCCGTCCTCGACCAACCACTCCACGACCGTGCCGCCGTGGGCTGCGCGGACGTCGGTGTGGTCGCGGAGGCTGGCGACGGAGCCGATCGTGCTGGCCGCGGCCAGGTCGCTGGCTTGGGCCGCATCGCGATTTTGATGGAAGGTGCCCTTGGACGGGGACACCACGATGCGCCACGTCGGGGTGGTCTCGATCTGCGACTGCTCACCGTGCCGCTGACAGAAGGCCCGCGCCTCGTCGAGCTGGTCCGGAGTCTTCAGTGCGAACGTCTCGACACCCTTGAGGTTGCGCTTGAGGATCCCGGTGAGGGTCCCCGCAGGTGGCATCTCGAGGACACCGGTGACACCGAGGTCGCGCATGGTCTCCATGCACAGGTCCCAACGGACCGGGCGAGCGATCTGACCGACGATCCGGGAGAGCACCTCGCGTCCGTCATGGATCACCTGACCATCGGTGTTGGAGATCACCACCGTGCGGGGATCGTGGGTGGAAACAGATCGGGCCAGGGCGCCAAGGTGACTGACGGCCGGCGCCATGTGCTGGGTGTGGAAGGCGCCGGCGACCGACAGCGGCATCAGGCGGGCCTTGGTGGGCGGGTCAGCGGCCAAGTCTGCGAGTTGCTCGACCGTGCCGGCTGCCACGATCTGGCCGGCTCCGTTGTCGTTGGCTGCGGTGAGACCGTGCTTGGCGATCGCTGCCAGCACCTCGTCCCGATCGCCACCGAGAACCGCGGTCATCGAGGTGGGGGTCACCGCGGCGGCCTCGGCCATCGCGTTGCCGCGCTCGCGCACCAGGACCATCGCCTGTTCGGCGGTGATCGCCCGGGCGCCCACCGCGGCGGTCAGCTCACCCACACTGTGTCCGGCGACAGCGCCGATCATTCCGAAGGCCTCGGCCGGCTGGGGGAAGAGTTCGAGGGCGGCGACCAGCCCTGCGGCGACCAGCAGCGGTTGGGCGATCTTGGTGTCCCGGATGGTCTCCGCGTCGGCCTCGGTTCCGTAGTGGACCAGGTCGATCCCGGCCACCGCGGAGAGCCATTCGAAGCGGGAACGAAAGACCGGGTCCTCGAGCCAGGGGATGAGGAAACCGGGGGTCTGGGCACCTTGGCCTGGAGCAACAATGACGAGCACAGGACAACTGTGCCTTGTGCGATCGTGCCAGCCTCTCGCGACGTAAACGAAATTCACTGGCAATTTCTTGTCGGGTTTCTACAATTTTTGGTTACTCATCAGTGAGTACGTCGAGTCGCCCGCAGGTGAGCGCGAAACTCAGCGTCTGCGCGTCCCGTGGATCTGAGGGTGAGAGAGCGGTCAGTTCGGCAACCTGACGCAGGCGATAGCGGACCGTGTTCGGGTGCACGAACATCGCCCGACCGGTGGCCTCGATCGAGCGGCCGTGGCCGAACCATGCCTCCAGGGTTTCCAGGAGTCCCCTGCGCTAGGCCAGGGGCAGGTAGACCTGCTCGACCAAGTGCCGACGCGCAGCGTTGTCGCCAGCCAGGGTGCGCTCCGGGAGCAGGTCATCGGCGGCCACCGGGATCGGGGCGCCGGGCCATGCTCGGGCCACTCGACGACCGGAAAGTGCAGCAGTGGCCGAACGATGGGCGCTGGTCAGATCTGGGGCCGGTGGGCCGAAGACGACCGGGCCGTCTCCGAAGTGTCGGAGCAGGGATGCGGCTGCCTGCGGTGGGGACGCGACGCCGCCGAGAATCACGACCATCTGTTCCCCCTGGGCCGCGCACAGTGCGTCCATGCCGCCCGACCGGGCGGTACGACGTACGTCGTCGAAGGCTGTCACGGTCGATCCGCCGGTCATCGGACCGAGGACGACCACCACGTCGCCGCGGTTGCCCCAGCCCAGCGCGTTGGCGCGGGACAGAACGCCTTCGTCGCCATCGGATCGGATCACGGTGTCCACGACCAGTGCTTCCAGGCGGGCATCCCAGGCGCCGCGACTCTCGGCTGCACGCGCATAGACCTCGGCAGTGGCGAAGGCGAGTTCGCGTCCATAGCGCAGCAGACCCTCGTGCACGACCGGGGCGAGGTCGTCCTCCAACAGGTTGTCGAGGTTCTCCTCCACCACGTCGATGGTCAGGCGCACGAGTTCGACGGTCTGCTCCAAGGTGATCACTCCGGTCAGAGCGCGGGGGGCTGCGCCGAAGACCTGCGCGGCAAGGGCACTGTCCTTTTCGGTGGACAGCGACCAGGAGTCGTCGTGTTCGCCGAACCAACGGACGAACTCCGAGATGCCGGCCTGCACGATCATCCCGACCCAGGATCGGTCCTCGGCCGAAAGGTCGCGGAACCATGCCTTCTGCGCGTCCATTCCAGCCATCGCAGCAGTGCCCAACTGTCCGGCTGCCCGCTGCAGGGCAAGTGCGGATCGTTCACGGGGACTGGTGGACATGGAGTCGGGCACGAATCGAGATTAGGCCATCGGTGGCGTGCGGCTTGGGTTGCAGTCGTGACGAATGGGCCTCGCGGTCGCAACGGGTGGACAGAAGAGCCAGTTCCGTCAAGGGGTGATCCGCGCTGCAGGCATCGACCACCCGGCTTCACAGATGGCCAGACAGGTCTGATTGACTCAGTGAAACGGCCGATCCGCGTGCGCCCGCGTCCGGGCTTCTACCCAGTAGATGCAGGAGATTGAGGATGGCAAAGCAACTCGAGGTCCAGTACCTCACCGTTCACGGCCACCGGCGCGCGTTCGTCCAGGCCGGCCAGGGACCGGTGCTTCTGCTGATGCATGGACTGGGTTGTGATCACACGACCTGGGACCCGGTGATCCACCAGTTGGCCAAGCGCTACACGGTGATCGCGCCGGACATGTTGGGACACGGGGAATCCGCGAAGCCGCGGGCCGACTACTCCCTGGGTGGCTTTGCCAACGGGATGCGTGACCTGCTCACCATGCTGGGACACGAGCGCGCCACGGTTGTCGGTCACAGTTTCGGCGGCGGGGTGGCGATGCAGTTCGCCTACCAGTTCCCGGAGCGCACCGAGCGGATGATCCTGGTCGGCACCGGAGGCCTTGGCCCTGAAGTCTCTCCGGCGATCCGCGCGCTGACCGTGCCCGGGGCCCACCAGGCCCTC
>JARICB010000335.1 GCA_029264225.1 Nocardioides sp.
GAACGCCTCGTGACCCGGGGTGTCGATGAAGGTGATGCGGCGTTCGGTGCCGTCGACCTCGGTCTGGACCTGGTAGGCCCCGATGTGCTGGGTAATGCCACCGGCCTCCTTGTCGCCGACGTCTGCGTTGCGCAGCGCGTCGAGGAGGCGGGTCTTACCGTGGTCGACGTGACCCATCACGGTCACGACCGGAGGACGTATGACGAGATCGTCGTCATTGCCCTCGTCGGCACCGAACTCGAGGTCGAACGTCTCGAGCAGTTCACGGTCCTCGTCCTCGGGAGAGACGATCTGAACGACGTAGTTCAGTTCTTCACCGAGCAGATCGAAGGTCTCGTCGCCCACCGACTGGGTCGCAGTCACCATCTCGCCGAGCGAGAAGAGCATCTGCACCAACGCGGCGGCGTCAACACCGATCCGTTCGGCGAAGTCGGTCAGGGACGCGCCACGGGGCAGCCGAACGGTTTCGCCGTTGCCCTTGCGGACGCGCACGCCACCGATCGTCGGAGCCTCCATGGCCTCGAATTCCTGACGACGAGCGCGCTTGCTCTTGCGACCTCGACGCGACGGACCGCCGGGGCGACCGAAGGCACCCTGGGTCTGACCGCGCTGGCCGGGACGACCGCCACCGGGGCGACCGCCACCGGAGGGGCCGAAGCCGCCGGGACGCCCCGGGGCGCCAGCACCAGCGCCGGGACGACCCGGAGCACCGCCACGGCTGGGAGCGCCCGGACGACCCGGAGCACCGCCACGACCGGGACCACCAGCGCCGGGGCCACCGGGGCCACGACCGCCGGGGCCGCCACCGAAGGCGGCAGGAGACTTGGGCATCATCGCCGGGTTGGGGCGCGGCATACCGGGACGACCCGGTGCTCCACCCTCACGCGCGGCTGCCGGCCGCGGCGGGCGCTGGTCACCAGCAGCAGGAGCCGCCGGGTCACTCGCAGCAGGTGCGGGTGCCGGACGACGGCCCATGCCCTGGCTGGGAGCAAACGGGTTGTTGCCGGGACGCGGAGCACCCGGACGGGCACTCGGACGCGGCGCAGGAGCCTTCGGGGTACCTGCGGCCGGCGCGGCGGGCGCGGTGGGCTCGGCAGGGCCATCGGTGTTCCCGGGCGCGGCGGCTGCGGGAGCCTCAACTTCGGGAGTAGCGGCAACTGCCGGGGCCACGGGGGCCTCGCGCACCGGCTCGGGCTCGGGGGCCGGGGGCGCTTCTTCGACGACCGGCTTCGGGGCCGGCTTCGGGCCGGGCTTCGGGCCGGGCTTGCCAGCAGCCTTCGCCACCGGGGCGTCCTCGGAGGACGGTGCGGGTGCTGTGGCCGCTGCGGACTTCAGTTGGTCGCCGTACTGCTTCTTGAAGCGCATCTCGACGGGAGGCTCGACGGTCGACGATGCCGACTTGACGAACTCACCCATCTCCTTGAGCTTCTCGAGAACGAATTTGCTCTCGACACCGAACTCTTTGGCGAGTTCATGGACTCGGGTCTTTGCCACGTTAAAACTACGCTCCTTCTGGGATCCGTCAGCCCAGAAGGAGGGCAAACGGAGACGCTAGTGGTGGTGCAAACTCATCGGAAAGTACTCATCGAGTGCTCATGAGCTACTGCTCCAGCTTCTGGTTGGTTAGTGCCTGGCTATTGGTCATACGAGCGAGTCGAGGTAGTCACTCACCGGCGCGCTGGACGGATTCTGACTCAGGCGCAAGGCCCGGGTGAACGCCCGCCGGCGAACCGCGAGTTCGAAACACTTGGTGGTGGGATGCAGGTGCGCCCCGCGACCCGGTGCCGTGCGGTCCGGATCGGGCGTGAGGACCAACCGGCCCTCGTTGTCCGAGCCTGCGACCACGCGCAAGAACTCGCTCATCGTGGCCCGCTCCCGGCATCCGATGCAGGTCCGGACCGGAGTCCGGACAGGCATGGAGGGGGCGCTGACCACTCTTGCAACACTACCGCGTCGTCTGCCTCAGGCCGAACCGACGGCGTGCGGTGACAGCCGTCAGTCGGGGTCGGGTGCCTCGTCGGAGCGGATGTCGATGCGCCACCCGGTCAGCCGGGCGGCCAGACGCGCGTTCTGGCCCTCCTTGCCGATCGCCAGCGAGAGCTGGAAGTCAGGGACGACGACGCGACACGAACGGGCGGCCAGGTCGACGATCTCCACGCTCGTGACACGGGCCGGTGACAGGGCGTGGGCAACCAGTTCGGCCGGATCCTGCGCCCAGTCGACGATGTCGATCTTCTCGCCAGCCAGCTCCGCCATCACGTTGCGCACGCGCTGACCCAACGGGCCGATACAGGCGCCCTTGGCGTTGACCCCCTGGACGGAGGTGTGCACCGCGATCTTGCTCCGGTGCCCGGCCTCGCGCGCGATGGCCGCGATCTCGACGGTCCCGTCGGCGATCTCGGGCACCTCCAGTGCGAACAGTTTCTTGACCAGGGTCGGGTGGCTGCGCGACAGGGTGATCTGGGGACCACGCATGCCCTTGCGCACGGAGATCACCAGGCACTTGATCCGCGCACCGTGCTTGTATTCCTCACCCGGCACGCGCTCGCCCACGGGCAGGCTCGCCTCGATCTTGCCCAGGTCGACCAATACGTCGTCGGGGTTGCGTCCCTGCTGGATGACGCCGGAGACGATGTCGCCTTCCTTGCCGGAGAACTCGCCGAAGCGAATGTCGTCCTCCGCGTCGCGCAGGCGCTGCAACATGATCTGCTTGGCCGTCGTGGCCGCGATCCGGCCGAAGCCGGTCGGGGTGTCCTCATACTCCTCGCTGACGGTGCCGTCTTCGTCGACGTCACGCGCCAGCACGCTGACGTGCCCAGACTTGCGGTCCAGAGTCACGCGCGCTCGCTCACTCGCGCCGGGCGTCTTCTGGTAGGCGGTGAGCAGGGCCTGCTCGATCGCCTCGGCAAGGACCTCGAAGGAGATCTCCTTCTCGCGTTCCAGCATCCTCAAGATGCTCAGGTCGATGTCCATCAGGCGTCCTCACTGTCTTTGCGGCTCTTGCGGTTGAACTCGATCTGCACGAGCGCCTTGGCGACGTCTGCATAGGCCACGTCTCGGGATTCGCCGTCGACATCGAGCGTGACGTTCGCCTCGGTCGAGGCGAGGATGCGGCCGGTGATCTCGCCCCCCTCGACCAAGGAGACCTTGACGAGCCGGTCCTCATTGCGACGCCAGTGGCGCGGCAGGGACAGTGGGCGGTCGACCCCACGTGAGGTGACCTCCAGCGTGTAGGGCATTTCGCCCAGAGCGTCGGAGTCATCGAGGACCTCGGAGATGGCCCGGGTCGCCTCGGCGACGTCGTCGAGCGTCACGCCCCCGTCCTTGTCGATGGCGACCCGCAACACCCGGCGTTTGCCGGCCGGCGTCAGTTCGATGGCGTCAACATCGAGCTCGAGGGCGTTCAAGGGGACCACGATCTCCGCCTCGACGCGGTCCCTGGTGGCATCCTGCTTGGCGCTGCTCACGGGCGTGTGACCTCCTTGTGCTGTTGTTTCCACAACGATAGCCGCTCGCCGGAGCGTTGCGGACCACCGGCAGATAGGGTCTGGCTCGTGTTCGGTTCGCGCGTCCTCACCACTCGGCGTACGGCCCTCGCCATTGCTGCCTCGACGCCGTTCCTGCTCAGCGCCTGCGATCTCGATGCCGCCCGCGACCAGACACTGCCGACGCCAACGGCCGAGGTCGACGCCGACCTCGTTGCCTCCGCGCGCCGAGCGATCGACGACGTGATCACCTTCCTCACGGCAGTGAGCCTGCAGCACCGACCGCTCCGGGCCGAGGTGGCTTCACTGCTGGCGATGCATGCCGCTCACCTCGAAGCACTCGATGACGGATCCGAGTCTGAGGCCGAGTCGAGCAGCCAGCCGGTGCTCCCTTCGTCCGGGCTACCGCAGGCCAGGGCGCAGATACGCACCCGCGAGGCCACGTTGGCAGAGACCCTTGCCGACGCCGCCCGCCGCGCCGACAGCGGAGATCTGGGCAGGGCCCTGGCAAGCATGGCCGCGGCCGGGGCCCAACGGGTGCAGGTGTGACCACCTTGACGTCGCTGCAGGCTGCGCTCGCGGGCGAGCATGCGGCCCTCTTCCTGTACGGCGTCTACGGCGCGCACACGTCGGCGTCGGCCGATCCGGCCCTCTTCGAGCTCGTGTCGCTGCTCTACCGCACCCACCGGGGCCGGCGCGATCAGCTCCGAACGATGATCAGCGACCGCGCAGCCGTCCCGGTCGCGGCTCAACCCACCTATCAGGGCCCCACGGCCCTGGGCAGCGCAGCCGCTGTCAGCCGGCACTGCATCGCCACCGAGGACCGCTGCGCCGAGATCTACGCCGCCCTGGTGGCCAACACCGCCGGTAGCGAACGGGCCTGGGCCATCGCCACGCTCAGCGAGGCGGCCACCGCCCGGATCCTGTTGGGCGGGCGCCCACAGATGTTCCCCGGGGCTCCTGAACTCGCCTGAGCTCAAAAGGTGAACGGCCCGCAGCCACACCGAGTGAGGAAGTCCCGAGATCTCCCCCAACCAGCACGACTGCGGACCGCTCCGGGGGGGGTAGGCAGCATCACCATGCGAGTGGTCACCACCCTGACGTGGACTGGTGAACCACATGCATAAGTGTGCAACACGAATGTCCTAGTGCCCTACCGGTTCGCACTGCATCTTTGTGCGCTGCGAGAACCTGCAGAATCCGGGCTTGCCGAGGCAGTCGTCGCTGCCCGTGCTCAGCCGCGAACCAGACCCGTCAGGTGTGCGGCCGCGTCTGCCACAGCCACCTCGAGCCGCTCCCCCGAGGCCCGGTCTCGGACCTCGACGGTGCCATCGGCGAGTCCACGGCCCACGGTCACGATGGTAGGCACTCCGATCAGTTCGGCGTCCTTGAACTTCACTCCCGGCGACACCTTGCCGGCGCGGTCGTCGTAGACGACGTCGATCCCCTGCGCCGAGAGCGCCTCGGCCAGTTCGGTCGCGGCCGCGAAGATGGTCGCGTCCTTGCCTGCGGCGACGATGTGAACATCGGCGGGCGCCACATCACGGGGCCAGCACAGCCCGATGTCGTCCAGCGTGCCCTCGGCGATGGCAGCCACCGCGCGGGAGACGCCGACGCCGTAGGAACCCATCGTGACGGTGACGAGCTTGCCCGACTCGTCAAGGACCTTCAGGTCGAGAGCCTCGGCATATTTGCGGCCCAGGGCGAAGATGTGGCCCATCTCAATACCCCTGGCCGCCTCGAGGGTGCCCTCGGAGCAGTGGGGGCACTCGTCGCCGTCGCGGACGTCGGCGGCCTCGATGGTGCCGTCGGGAGTGAAGTCACGTCCGACCACCAGATCGATGACGTGTGAACCCGCCACGTTGGCGCCGGTCACCCAGCGGGTGCCCTCCACCACGCGGGGATCCACCAGATAGCGGATGCCCGAAGCGGACTCCTCACCGAGTACTGCGGGCCCGATGTAGCCCTTGACCAGGGATGGATGCTTGGCCAGTTCGGACTCGGTCATCGCCTCGACCTCGATCGGCTCCAACTGGCCCTCGAGACGCTTCTGGTCCACCTCCCGGTCACCCGGCAGGCCGATGGCGAGCGGCTCGCGGGTGCCGTCGGGGTGCTTGAGCACGACCAGCACGTTCTTGAGCGTGTCGCCGGCCGCCCACGGGCGATCCTCGCGTGGGAACGTCGCGTTGAGGTGATCCACCAGGGAGTCGATGGTCGGGGTGTCGGGCGTTTCCTCGGCATGCGCCAGGGGCGTCTCGTCGTAGGAGATCACCGCGGGTGGACGGACCGCGACGGCCTCGACGTTGGCGGCGTAGTCGCACTGCGTGCAGCGCACGTAGGTGTCCTCGCCGACGGCGGCCCGGGCCAGGAACTCCTCGGACCTCGATCCGCCCATGGCACCCGAGGTGGCCTTGACGATCACGTAGTCGAACCCGAGCCGGTCGAAGATCCGGACGTAGGCGTCGCGGTGTTTCTGGTAGGACACCTCGAGCCCGGCGTCATCGATGTCGAACGAATAGGAGTCCTTCATGACGAACTCCCTGCCCCGCAGGAGCCCCGCGCGGGGACGCGCCTCGTCGCGGTACTTCGTCTGGATCTGGTAGATCGACAGCGGCAGGTCCTTGTAGGAGGAGTAGAGGTCCTTCACCACCAGGGTGAACATCTCCTCGTGCGTAGGACCGAGCAGGTAGTCGCCGCCCTTGCGGTCCTGGAGGCGGAAGACATTGTCGCCGTACTCGCTCCAGCGCCCCGTGGCCTCGTAGGGCTCCTTGGGCAGCAGCGCCGGGAACGACAACTCCTGGGCGCCGACGGCGTCCATCTCGTCGCGGATGATCCCCTCGATCTTGCGCAGCACCCGTAGGCCCAGCGGGAGCCAGGTGTAGATGCCGGGGGCGATGCGCCGGATGTATCCGGCACGAACGAGCAGTCGGTGGCTGGGCACCTCCGCGTCGTTGGGGTCATCGCGCAGCGTGCGCACAAACAAGGAGGACATCCGCAAGATCATGCGCACAGACTAGGTGCGCGCGTTCCTCCGCGACGAACCCGTTTGCCGCAGGCTCACCCACAGGCAACCGTTCTGGACTCCCAGGCGTCTGAGACAGTGGATGCGACCACCACGTTGGGAGAAACACACATCATGACTTCCGTGCACCGAGCCTTCACGCTCACAGCGGCCGCTGCGGCCTTCGCCGCAACTGCACTCGTGGCCCCCGCCGCGACTGCTGCCACGACCGATCTCCAGCCCGAGAAACTCTCACGCGGCGCCGACATCGCGATCGCGCACATCGAGGGAACGGAGTTCGTCCACGGCGAGCGACGCGTCAAGGTCGGCGGCAAGCAGGCCCGACTGATCGGCAAGGCTGGCCGGGGCTGGCTCGTGGGCACCGCCAACAGTGAGGGAAGCGGTCAGTACCGAGTCGTGCGGTTCAAGCCTGATGACAGCACCAAGGTGATCAAGCGTGGGATCGCGTTCTGGGAGATGGCCGTCTCGCAGAACGGCAAGTACCTGCTCAATGTCGGGCACGGCAACCGCTCGGCCACCCCGGTGCAGGTCTACTCGACGAACAACGGGAAGGTGAAGTTCGAGCGCAAGTTCCCTGGCTACCCCCGCATTCTCGGCATGGCCGGCTCACGCGTACTGCTGTCCACGTGGGGTCAGGGCGTCTCCTGGTGGGACACCGCCAGCGACCAGGTCACCCGGCTGACCAAGAGGAACGCCAATATCGCCGACCTCTCCAACGACCTGCTTGCGACCTACACCAAGGACCCGTACAAGAACGGCTGCGTGGTGCTGAGTCGACTCTCCTCACCGTCGACCCGGCTGTGGAAGTCGTGCACCGAGCGCATCGAGGCGATCTCACCCGATGGCGCACGCCTGGCCACGGTGGACATCCTCTCCGATGGCATCGGCCCC
The DNA here is from genome assembly GCA_029264225.1 of Nocardioides sp. Classification (GTDB taxonomy): domain Bacteria; phylum Actinomycetota; class Actinomycetes; order Propionibacteriales; family Nocardioidaceae; genus Nocardioides. The sequence continues at coordinate 7,399 of JARICB010000335.1, forward strand.
AGCCGGGTATGGGAGCGCACGATCGACGACACCCTCCTCGGCGACTACACGACCAACTACTTCGGACGCATCGGCTTCGAGTCCAACAGTGCTCTGCTGCTCGAGGTCAACGGCACTGTCAAGCAGTCGACCGTACGATGCAGCGAGGGCGCCTGCCAGAACGCCACCGACCCGAAGGCAGCATCGAAGATGCGGATCAGCCCCGGGCGGCGCGCCACGCGCTTCGGATCAGTGGCACCTGCGGCAGGAGCCTGGCAAACGCCGCGGTCCTGAGCCCGCTCAGCCTCAGAACATCAGGGTTGAGAACCGGGTGCTCTCGGTGAAGCCGACCCGCGCATAGCTGGCCCGAGCGGGGGTGTTCCACTCGTTCACGTAGAGCGAGACCGTGGGAGCGATCCGCTCCCGCACCAGGGCGACGACCGCGGCCATGCCGCTGATCGAGAGCCCTTCACCCCGCCGGTCGGGATCAACGTAGACACCCTGCACCTGCGCGGCGTAGGGCGAAGCGCACGCCACCTCCGCCTTGAAGATCACCCGGCCCGACTCGTCGAAGCGAGCGAACGACCACCCACGGCCGATCAACTGTTGAACCCGAGCCCGATAGAAGTCTTTGCCACCCGCAGCCTCCGGGGAGACCCCGACCTCTTCGGTGTACATCGCTACGCAGGCCGGGTAGAGCGCGGACAGGTCGTTGCTCGTGGTGACCCGCACCTCGGGATCCGGTGTCACGGCCGAGTCGTGGTCCAACTGCAGGTGCGGCTGGCACCAACGCGCCTCCCGTGGTGCTGTCCACCGCTCGCCTACAGCCCCCCACAACGCGGCGACGACTTCGTGCGGGCCAACGATGGTCGCGGTCCTACGAACCCGGGTCAGCGCCTGTGCGGCGAACCTGGTCACATCCTCCGGCGTGCACTGAACGGGGACCAGGTTGGCACCCATGTGGCAGCCTGCGACCAGGGCGTCGTCCTCGAAACGACCCCACATCTCCCCGCCCAACCACCGGGGCTCCAGGTTGGTGACCCGAGCACGGTAATCGGCGAACACGTTGACGGCAGGGTCCTGCGCAGTCAGCGCCAGGAAGGCCTCTCGATCCTGGGGGCCCAGCAGCCGCAGCTGATCGCGGGTGGTCAACACGCAGGGAGCGTAGCCCAGGGCAACGGCCCCGGACCCGAGCCCCGTCCGGTGGCTGGGAACCCCGCGTCAGCTGATGCTGACGGAGGCCTCGGCGCCCTCGACGGGTTCCATTGCCTCGGCGAGCCGCATGGCCTCTTCGATCAAGGTTTCCACGATCTTCGACTCCGGCACGGTCTTGATGACCTCGCCCTTGACGAAGATCTGGCCCTTGCCATTGCCGGAGGCGACACCGAGGTCAGCCTCACGAGCCTCGCCGGGACCGTTGACGATGCACCCCATGACCGCGACCCGCAGCGGCACTTCGAGTCCTTCGAGACCGGCTGTGACCTGCTCGGCGAGGGTGTAGACGTCGACCTGCGCGCGACCACAGCTCGGGCAGGAGACGATCTCGAGGCGACGGGGTTTGAGGTTGAGGGACTCCAGGATCTGGAGGCCGACCTTGACCTCCTCGACCGGCGGGGCGGAGAGCGAGACCCGGATCGTGTCGCCGATGCCCTGGCTCAGTAGGTGACCGAAGGCCACGCTCGACTTGATGGTGCCCTGGAATGCCGGGCCGGCCTCGGTCACGCCGAGGTGAAGGGGCCAGTCGCCGGCTGCTGCCAGCAGTTCGTAGGCCCGCACCATCACCACCGGGTCGTTGTGCTTGACCGAGATCTTGAAGTCGTGGAAGCCGTGTTCCTCGAACAGGCTCGCCTCCCACATGGCCGATTCGACCAGCGCCTCCGGGGTGGACTTGCCGTATTTCTCCAGGATCCGCTTGTCCAGCGACCCGGCATTGACGCCGATCCGGATCGAAGTGCCACGGTCGTTGGCGGCCCGGGCGATCTCCTTGACCTGGTCGTCGAACTTGCGGATGTTGCCCGGGTTGACCCGGACCGCGGCGCAGCCGGCGTCGATGGCTGCGAAGACGTACTTCGGCTGGAAGTGAATGTCGGCGATGACCGGGATCTGCGAATGTTGGGCGATCTGGGCCAGCGCATCGGCGTCGTCCTGGCTGGGGCAGGCCACCCGGACGATGTCGCAACCCGTGGCGGTCAGTTCAGCGATCTGTTGCAGCGTGGCGTTGACGTCTGAGGTCAACGTCGTGGTCATCGACTGCACCGAGATCGGGCTGTCGCTGCCAACCCCGACCGAGCCGACCTTGATCTGACGGGTGGGCCGTCGAGGAGCGAGCACGGGCGGGGGAAGTGCGGGCATGCCAAGACCGACAGACGTCATGACGCCAGCCTACTGGTGACCCCGACGCGCGTCGCTCGTGCCCGGCCGCGCGTCAGCCGGGCAGATGCACGGGTACGACGATGTCGCCGACGATCAGCACCACGCCCATGACCAACAGCGAGAGCCCCATCACGTAGGCGATGGGCAACAACTTCGCCACATCGACGTAGCCCGGGTCGGGGCGGCCTCGCAGGCGGGCCCAGCCGCGGCGGAGCCCCTCGTAGAGAGCACCGGCGATGTGGCCACCGTCGAGCGGCAGCAACGGGATGAAGTTGAACAGCCCGATGAACAGGTTGAAGCCACCGATCAGCATGACCAGGGAGACGATCTTGTCCTTCATCGGGAAGGCGTCGTG
>JARICB010000369.1 GCA_029264225.1 Nocardioides sp.
AACTCCGCAGCGTGTTGACGCACCGGGCATCCGAGTAGGGACCGGTGAGTGCTCCGTGAGTGAGGACGAGCCCACGGTCCGGGTTCGAGTGACCGGGCCACCTCGCAGGCGGGCAAGAGTCGGACACCCTGACGTCGCCAGGGAGATCGACGCCGAAACGGCACTCGGCGAGGTCTTCATGCGCTCCCTTCTGCGCGAGCAACTTCGACTGGCCATCTGGTCGCTGACCGCGCTCGTGCTGACGTTGGGATGGTTGCCGCTAGCCTTCGCGCTGCTTCCGGAGCTGGCTGAGGTCTCGGTCGGTCCGGTGCCGCTGGCGTGGCTGGTCCTGGGGGTGCTGGTCTACCCGTGGCTCGTAGTGCTCGGCTGGATCTACGTCCACCGGGCCGAAGCCAACGAGCGCGACTTTGCCGACCTGATCGGCGCCAACCTCCTGGACAACCCAAGGGATGAACCGGCAGAGGACCAGGAATGAACGCCGACGTGTTGCCCGGCGTGATCGCGGTGGTCCTGGTCACGATCGCGACGCTGGCGATCGGCACCTGGGGCTTGCGGATCTCACGCACGACGAGCGACTTCTTCGTGGCGTCGCGCACCGTGCGGCCGCGACTGAACGCCAGCGCGATCGGTGGCGAATACCTCTCCGCGGCGTCCTTCCTCGGCATCGCCGGCCTCGTGCTGACCTTCGGCGCGCACATGCTCTGGTATCCCGTCGGCTGGACGGCCGGCTACCTCGTGCTCCTTGTCCTGGTGGCGGCACCGCTACGCCGATCCGGGGCCTACACACTTCCCGACTTCGCCGAGGCGCGCCTTGACTCGCGCCTCGTGCGGTCCATGTGTTCGCTACTCGTGGTGGCCATCGGCTGGCTCTACCTCCTCCCCCAGTTCCAAGGCGCCGGTGTCACCCTCGAGTCGACGATCGGCGCGCCCCGATGGGCGGGCTCGCTGGTCGTGGCACTGGTCGTACTCGCTTCGGTCAGCCCCGGTGGCATGCGCTCGATCACCTTCGTCCAGGCCTTCCAGTTCTGGCTCAAGCTGACCGCACTGCTTGTGCCGGTATGCGTACTGCTGGTGGTGTGGGCCGGCGACGGCGCCGCCGATCCGACCACGACAGCGCCGATGACCTGGTCGCTCCCGCTCGCCGACGGCGGCAGCGTGCAGGGCCTCTACACGACGTACTCCCTCATCATCGCGACCTTTCTGGGCACTATGGGTCTGCCCCACGTGGTGGTCCGCTTCTACACCAACCCCGACGGCCGGGCCGCCCGCCGCACGACACTTGCCGTGCTCATCCTGCTCGGCGTCTTCTACCTGCTCCCTGCGTTGTACGGCGCCCTCGGCAGGCTCTACGCCCCCGAACTGGTTGCCAGCGGGCACTCCGACGTGCTGGTGCTGGAGCTACCGCGACTGATGGTTCCGGGAGTCGCCGGTGAACTGCTGACCGGCTTGGTCACCGCCGGCGCCTTCGCGGCCTTCCTCTCCACCAGTTCGGGTCTCTCGATCGCCGTCGCCGGCGTGCTGTCGCAGGACGTGACCGGACGACGCTGGGGCAGTCGTCGTCTTGGCGGGGTGGCCGCCTTCCGAGTGGCCGCAGCGGTGGCGGTGGTCGTTCCGCTCCTGCTCTCCCTGCTGGCTCAGGACGTGGCGCTCGCGCGGACCGTCGGCTTCGCCTTCGCAGTGACTGCCTCGACCTTCGCCCCGCTGTTGCTGTTGGGAATCTGGTGGCGCGGGTTGACCGCAACAGGTGCCATGGCCGGGCTGCTGGTGGGTGGTCTCGGCTCTGGAGCTGCGGTGGCCTGGACGTTGGCTTCCTCGGTCCACTCCGGCTGGTCGTCAGTGCTGCTGGGTCAGCCTGCTGCCTGGAGCGTGCCTGTCTCCCTGGCCACGATGGTGATGGTGAGCAAGGTGACACGGGCCTCCGTGCCGGCGCATACGGGGAGGTTCATGGTGCGACTGCACACTCCGGAGGCGCTGGAACTGGAGCGCAGCTGAAAGAGGGGGAACGGCCCTGTCGACCGTTCGTCCTACGACACCTACCGCTGACCGATCCGCCTCGCCCACTCAGCGACGCCCCTGCCCGACGTACTCCCTGCTTTGTCACGGGGGTGCGAGCGTGACGACCATCACATCATCGAGGGAGTGATCCACGTGTCCGAACCCAACGGCGTTCACCAGAGCTCGGCCCATCCGATCTACGCAGAACTACACGAGTCCGACGACTTCGAGGAGCTTCGGCGGAGGTATCGCGGCTTCGTGCTTCCGGCGACAGCGGCGTTCCTCGCCTGGTATCTGCTCTACGTGATCATGTCGAACTGGGCGCACGACTTCATGAGCATCAAGGTTGTGGGCAACATCAACGTCGCGTTGGTGTTCGGCCTGCTGCAGTTCGTCTCGACGTTTCTCATCGCGTGGCTCTACGGCCGCCACATGAATCGCAACGTCGACCCGCTCGCACGAGAACTCGCGGCCCGCTACGACGAGGCCATCCGTACCGACCGGGAGGGTGAGCGATGAGCTCGGAGACACTGACCGCAGTCCTGTTCGTCACGGTCGTCCTGATCACTGTCGCCATCACCTTCTGGGCCAGCCGCCAGTCGTCCGGCACGACCGACTTCTACGCCGGGGGCCGCCAGTTCTCCGGCTTCCAGAACGGTATGGCGGTCTCGGGTGACTACATGTCCGCCGCGTCGTTCCTCGGCATCTCCGGATTGATCGCACTCAACGGCTACGACGGCTTCCTCTACTCCATCGGCTTCCTGGTGGCCTGGCTGGTGGCCCTGCTCCTGGTGGCCGAACTGCTCCGAAACTCCGGTCGATACACGATGGCCGACCAACTCGCCTACCGGATGAAGCAGCGCCCGGTGCGGACTGCGGCGGCCACCTCGACCGTGGTCGTGTCGGTCTTCTACCTGCTCGCCCAGATGGTCGGCGCGGGTGCCCTCGTTACGCTGCTGCTCAACGTCGAGAGCGAGACCCTCAAGGCGCTCGTCATCGTCGGCGTCGGCATCCTGATGATCTTCTACGTCACCGTCGGCGGCATGAAGGGCACCACCTACGTCCAGATCGTCAAGGCGGTGCTGCTGATGGTCGGCACCGTCCTGATCACGATCCTGGTGCTGGCGAAGTTCCACTTCAACCTCTCCGAACTGCTGGGGGCGGCCTCACAGAACTCCGGTAAGGGCGACGCGTTCCTCCAGCCCGGTCTCAAGTACGGCATCGATCTCACCAGCCGTCTCGACTTCGTCTCCCTCGGGATCGCCCTCGTGCTGGGCACCGCCGGTCTGCCGCACATCCTGATCCGCTTCTACACGGTGCCTACCGCCAAAGCCGCGCGGACGTCGGTGATGTGGGCCATCGGCCTGATCGGGTCGTTCTACCTGATGACCCTGGCCCTCGGCTTCGGTGCCGCGGCACTGCTCGACACCGGTCCGGACAGCAAGGTTGCCACCAGTGGCGGCAACCTTGCCTCCCCACTGCTGGCCGAAGCCGTCGGCGGCGGCGCAGGCACCTTGGGCGGCGCGGTGCTGCTGGCCCTGATCTCGGCGGTCGCGTTCGCGACGATCCTGGCCGTCGTTGCCGGGCTGACGTTGACGTCGGCCTCCTCGGTGGCCCACGACCTCTACGCCAACGTGTGGAAGAAGGGCACCGCCTCGGAGAAGGACGAGGTCAGGGTGGCGCGGGTCGCGGCCTTCGTCATCGGGGGCATCGCCATCGCCCTGGCGATCCCGGCCCAGAAGCTCAACATCGCCTTCCTGGTGGCGCTCGCCTTCGCGGTCGCAGCCTCGGCGAACCTGCCCTCGATCCTCTTCAACCTCTTCTGGCGGCGCTTCAACACCCGCGGCGCCACCTGGGCGATCTACGGCGGCCTCCTCACCTGCCTGGTGCTCGTGGCGTCCTCGCCGGTCGTGTCCGGCGGTCCTACGGCATTGTTCACGGGCCACGACTGGTCCTGGTTCCCGTTGGCCAACCCCGGCATCGTCTCGATCCCCGCCGGGTTCTTCTTCGGCTGGCTCGGGACCGTGACCTCCTCGGACCCGGCCGCCGAGGCGGCGTACGACGAACTCGAGGTGCGGTCGCTGACCGGTGCCGGCGCCGAGACCGCCACCCAGCATTGAGTGCGTCCCTGCCACTGTAACGCCGTGTTATAGCTTGTTCGCCCCCTGTTATTTCAGGGGGGTAAGAGTAAATATCACGGCGTTACAGCGGCCAACACGCGGCGTTACAGCGGCCAGTCCTCGGTGACACGGCGGCCAGCCGCCGACCCTGGCGCAGTAGGTTGAACCGAATCGTCCAGCACTGGAGTGAAGCCATGTCTGACCAGACCTTGTCCAACCTGTCCCGCGAAGAGCGCCGGTTCGAGCCGCCCGCCGACTTCGCTGCCCACGCCAACGTCACCGCGAAGGCCTACGCCCGCGCCGACGACGACGGCGACGCCTTCTGGGCCGAGGCAGCGGACCGGCTGGACTGGGGCCAGAAGTGGGACCAGGTACTCGACTGGTCGAATCCACCCTTCGCGAAGTGGTTCGTCGGCGGCACCCTCAACGCGGCCGTCAACTGCGC
>JARICB010000378.1 GCA_029264225.1 Nocardioides sp.
GCACCCTGAGTGAACATCTGGGTGCGCTCGTGCTGAGCCCGCTCAACCTGGCGTTCCTCGTGCAGGCGTGGATCCTGCTGGCGAGCACGGCGTTCGTCACGGGCGCCGACGGCTGGCCCGGCGGGCAGTTGCTGGTGCTGCTGTGGATCTGCTGCGCGACCGCTGTGGCCCAGGCGATCGGCTGGACGGTCGAGATCATCCGACGGGGCGAGCACGGAGTGGCCATCGTGCGCGGCGTCGGAGTGGCGGCGGCGCTGGTGGTGCTCGGCCTCCAACTGTCCGGACGGTTGGTGCCGATGCTCAACGCCGGCCTTACTGCCAACCTGGCTGCGGTGATCGACGGCTCCCGTGGAGCCGGTGCAGTCGTGCTCGTTGCCCTTGCCCTGGGCGTACTGACCGCGGGCGCTGTGGTCATCGGAGCACGACCGGCAGCCATCGCGCTGAACCGCCCACCGCGTGACGAACTCAAGGTGGAGAGCGGCAGCCATCCGGCCCGCCCGATGCCGATGAGCGACCTGGCGATGCTGGTGCGTATCGATCGGGGGTCGGTCTGGCGCTCGTTGCCTATGCGTCGCGGTCTGGTCGTGCTCTCGCTCGGACCCGGCCTGGTCGCGCTCGCCGGTGGGATGGCGTGGACCTCGGTGCTGATCCTGCCGGGCCTGGTCATCAGCGGCGGCGCGCTGCTGTTCGGGGTGAACTCGTGGTGTCTCGACGGGCGCGGTGTGCTCTGGCGCGAGAGTCTCCCGGTCGATCCACGCACGACCTTCCGGGCCCGGGCCCGGGTCCTGGCCGAGTGGCTCAGCGGCGCTGCCGCCCTCACGATCGTTCTGGCGTCGGTGCGAGCCGGGCTGCCGACGCCCGCCCAGGCGGTCACGGTGTTGTGCGTCTGGCTGGTCATCACTGTGCAAGTCGTGGCGGTGGCCATGTCGTGGTCGGGGCGAGGCCCCTTCAGCGTGGATCTGCGCGCGGCGCGCGCGACTCCGGCCCCGCCGATGGTGATGGTGGGCTACTCGTCACGACTCGCGCTCACTACGACGCTGACTGCGCTGCTCTTCTCGGCCACGTCGGTGGGGTGGTGGTGGCTCTCGCCGCTGCTCGCGGTGCCGTTCGTGGCCTGGTCGGTGCTGCGGCTGCGTCGGGCCGAGCGGCGCTGGCTGGCTCCGGCCGAGCGCGCCGTCGTAGTGATGACCGTGGCGGCCTGAGGATCACTCGCCGGGCAATGAGGCCCGCGAGCAGGTCGACTGGGCGACGACGAGCTTCTTCACCGTGGGGTGGGACCACTCGGCCATCAATCGGGCGACGGTGGCCGACCGGATGGTGTCGTCGTCGAGGCGCTTGTTCAGGCAGGCCGCATAGGACGCCTCGTCGATCTTGCCGCTGGTGAGGGCCACCTGGGCCTTGGTCGACTCGGCGACGAAGTCGGTGCAGGCCAGTTGCGCGTCGGTCCACGCCTCCGCGACCGTCCGCTCCAGGGCAGTGACCTCCCGATTGACGCCGTACTCGGTATCGAGGACCCCGCCGGCACGCAGCTGTTGTGGTGTGACCCGCTCGAGCAGGTCGTCGGCGAAGCACTCACCGGCCGCGGAGCCGTCCTGACCCGGGTGCTCACCGGAGAACAGCGAGATCAACTCGCCACGTACGGCGTTCGTGTTGGAGTCGTTGGGTGCCGCGGTCTCCTCGGACATCGCGGCGCCCGAGCAGGCTGCGAGGCCCGGCCAGCACAACAGCGCTACCAGGAGCGCGATGCGCCGACCGGACCTCGTCATGCGGGTCAGCCCTTGGGCTGGTCGATGACGACGGTGCCGACGACCTTGTCGGAGAACGTCTGACGCTTGGCGTCCCACAGCGGCCACAGGTAGCCGATCATGCAGGCGATCGAGTCGAGGATGTGCGCGATCTGGCGCACGAACGCCAGACCGGGACCGACGGGCTGGCCGGTCTCGATCTTGATGAGCTTGATGCCCAGGATCCCCTTGCCGATGCTGTAGCCGGTCTTGCCCTGCTTGAAGCAGCTGTTCCAGAGGAAGAACGCGATTCCGAAGATGATGCCGATCCCCATCAGTCCCACGGCCAGGCCGCTGGGGGAACCGGTCTGGGTGATCTGCCCGGTGACCGGGTCGACGGTGCTGGTCATGGAACCGGCAGCCATCGCGGTGCCGATCAGGTAGGGGAACTGCGCGACCGAGGTCAAGATCACGTCGATCAGGTAGGAACCGACGCGCTTGCCCCAGTGGGAGTAGGCCACCGGAGCGCCGTAGCCGGGCTGCTGGCCGTAGGGGTTCTGGCCGTAGGGGTCTTGGCCGTAGGGGTTCTGGGCCGGCTGGCCGCCCTGAGTGTAGGGATCCTGGCCGGGGTTCTGCCCGTAGGGATCAGTTGGTGGGGTGCCGTAGTTGGACATGAATTTCCCATCGTGGAGGCGGTGCGTGCTCGGCGCTCACCCTACTGAGGAGAGCCGCTGGCCTTCTTCCCTTTTCCCCAACATCGAAACCGGTTTCACCCCCCGATTGCTGGTCCGAGCCCGCTCTGGTCGTCCGGCCCGCATGCAACCATACCCGGTATGCATACGTGGTATATATTTCCTGAGTGGCCACGACGAGCCGCGATGGCAGGACGGACGAGGGAGACCTGATGTCGGTAAGGCAGGCGCTGCTGGCGTTGTTGGAGCAGGGGCCGATGTACGGCTACCAACTCCGGGCCGAGTTCGAGCAGCGCACGGGCGCCACGTGGCCCCTCAACGTCGGGCAGGTCTATACGACCCTGGCCCGACTGGAGCGTGACGGATTCGTCGAGCACGTCCTCGGCGAGGGTCCGGCCGACGAGGCGGGCGAGGACCGTGGCCATGTGCGCTACCGGATCACCCCGGTGGGCCGTGGTGAGGTGTCGACCTGGTTCACCACGCCCGTCAGTCGCACCCAGCCACCTCGCGACGAGCTCGCGATCAAGCTCGCCATCGCCGTCACCCTGCCGGGCATCGATGTCGGTGGACTCATCCAACGCCAGCGGACGGCCACGATGGCGGCGCTCCAGGACTACACCCGGCTCAATCGCACCGGCCGCGCCGCGCGGCCCGATCATGCCGAGGATCTGGCCTGGTCCCTGGTGCTCGACTCCCTGGTCTTCGGCGCGGAGGCCGAGATTCGCTGGCTCGACCACACCGAGGCCCGACTCCGACGCGCCGCAGCCGATGGCCGGTTCCACACCCCGGCCCGACCCACCACCACGAACACGGAACAGGAAGTCCGCTCATGAGTGCCCTACTCCACCTCGACAACGTCACCCGCGTGCACGGCGAAGGGGCTACCGAGGTGCATGCCCTCCGTGGCGTCAGCTTCACGGCCAACGCCGGCGAACTGGTCGCCGTGATGGGCCCCTCGGGCTCCGGCAAGTCCACCCTGCTCACGATCGCGGGCGGACTCGACGAGCCGACCAGCGGCACGGTCAGTGTCGAGGGCACCATCCTCGGCGGACTGGGCAATGCCGGGCGAGCCCGCATGCGGCGTACGTCGATCGGCTATGTCTTCCAGGACTTCAACCTGATCCCGGCGCTGACCGCGGGGGAGAACGTCTCGCTCCCACGCGAGCTCGACGGCGAGCGCACCAAGGCGGCCCGTCGCCTGGCACTGGCTGCACTGGAGGAGGTCGGCATCCTCGACCTCTCCGACCGCTTCCCCGACGAGATGTCGGGCGGCCAGCAGCAGCGAGTCGCCATCGCCCGCGCCATCGTCGGCGATCGACGCCTGATCCTGGCCGACGAGCCGACCGGGGCCCTCGACACCGACACCGGCGAGGAGATCCTGCGGCTGCTGCGCAGCCGCTGCGACGCCGGCGCTGCCGGGGTGCTGGTCACACACGAGGCCCGCCACGCCGCCTGGGCCGACCGGGTCGTCTTCATCCGGGACGGCGTCATCGTCGACGAGTCCGGCGCCGACTCGCCGGACGCGCTGCTGGGCGCCACCTCGTGAAGGGGTGGCGACCCGCGCTGCGGCTGGCCTGGCGTGACGCGTGGCGCTCCAAGGCCCGCAGCATCCTGAT
>JARICB010000409.1 GCA_029264225.1 Nocardioides sp.
CGCTGGCCGCGCTGGGCCACAACGGGCCGGAGGCACTACGCGACTCCTTCGAACAGTTCGCCCTCGACTACCAGGTCAGCGGCCGGTTCCACGAGTCACTCGACCGGCTCAAGATCAGGCTCGCTGATCCCGTAGGCGACCGGGTCGTGGAGGGGCTGAGGATCGCTCGTGAAGTGGGGGGAGGCGAGCTCGGAAGGCTGTTGCGCAACCTGTCGGGCTATCTGCGTGACGAGGCGCGCACCCGGTCGGAGATGGAATCGCGGCAGGCGTGGACCGTCAACGGCGCCCGGCTGGCGGTGGCCGCCCCATGGGCAGTGCTGCTGCTGATGTCTGCCCAGTCGGGCTCGATCAGTGCCTATTCGTCGGGCGCCGGCATCGTCGTTCTGCTGATCGGCGCCGGGCTGTGCCTGGCGGCCTACCGGTTGATGATGAGAATCGGCCGGTTGCCGGTCGAACGACGGATCCTGGCATGAACACGACCCTGTGGGGCGTCATCCTCGGCGCCAGTCTCGGGGCCGGGCTGCTGCTGATCGCCGCCCGGGTCTCCATCATCCGTCGGCCCCAACTGGCGATGCGGGTGCTGCCCTACGTCCGGGACCTGCCCCACCTCGGCCGCATCCCGACCCTGCAGGGCGCCTCGGTCGCGCCCACCACGGCCGCAGCCGGCATCTTCGGACCCTTTCTCGGGTCGGCGGCCAACCTGGTTGAACGCGTCATGGGTGGCTCGACGTCGGTGCGGCGCCGTCTCACCCGGGCAGCTTTGGACCAGACCGTCCACGAGTTCCGGATCGAGCAGGTCCTCTGGGGACTGGTCGGGTTCGCGGCGATGGCGGCGGTCGGTCTGCTCCGAGCACTCGGCGGTCAGGTCAACCCGATCGGGTCACTGCTGCTGTGCGCCTTCGGCTTCGCGGTGGGGGTCATGGCGCGCGACAACCGTCTCGGCTCCCAGGCCAGCAACCGCGAACGGCAGATCGTCCTGGAGTTTCCTACGGTGGCCGAACTGCTGGCGCTGTCGGTGGCCGCGGGTGAGGGGCCGGTGGCGGCACTTGACCGGGTCGTACGCCGCAGCGGGGGCGAGCTCTCGTCAGACCTCGGGCGGGTGCTGGCCGACATCCGCACCGGCACTCCGGTTGCTGCCGCGTTCGATGGACTCGGTGCCACCACCGGGCTGCCGCTGGTGGCCAGGTTCGCCACCGGCATTGCGGTCGCGATCGAACGGGGGACGCCGCTGGCCGACGTACTGCATGCCCAGGCTGCGGATGTGCGGGAGGCCGGACGTCGCAACCTGATCGAGACGGCCGCGCGCAAGGAAGTCTTCATGATGGCGCCCGTGGTCTTCCTGGTCCTCCCAGTGACAGTCCTGTTCGCGTTCTTCCCGGGCGCGATCGGCTTGAGCCTGGTGGTGCCCTGACCGCCCCCAAGTACCTGGATCACCTGGCAGCAGTTGGACGAACAGCACACATCGATACCGATCGGGGAAACAACATGAACCAGGCAACGACGCAGGTGCTGGTGCGCCTCTACCTTGTGATGACTGACCCGCGTCAGCGCAACGAGCGCGGAGATGTGCCGGGCTGGGTCATGGTGACGGTCATGACCGTCGGGCTGGCACTCGCCATCTTCACGTTCGCCCAGGAGCCGCTGAAGGCGCTCCTAACCCGGGCGTTCGACTCCGTGCAGTAGTCATGCGCCCGTGGCTTGCTCGACGCGGGAGAGGTGAGCGGGGCAGCGCGGTCGTGGACTTCGTGATGGTCATGGTCATCCTGTTGCCCCTGTTCGCGGCGCTGCTGCAGCTCTCGCTGGTGCTGCACGTGCGCAACACGCTCTCGGCGGCCGCGGCCGAGGGTGCTCGCCGGGCTGCCGTCAGCGGAGCCACCCTGGCTGAGGGGCGGGCCAGGACCACCGAGCAGATCCTGGGTTCGCTCAATGAGAAGTACGCCGCCGGAGTAGTCATCAAGGACACGTCCATCGGCGGCGTACCCGCCGTCGAAGTCAGGATCCGGGCTGAGGTGCCAGCGCTCGGACTCGGTGGCCCGGCGATCGCCTTCACGGTCAGCGGCACCGCCGTCCGCGAGGAGGCGCCATGACTTGCAGGCACGGGTGGCGGCGGAGACTCCGAGCTGAGCGCGGCAGCGCCCTCGTCGAGTTCTGCTGGGTCGGCCTGATCCTCTTCATCCCGATCACCTGGATCGTGATCTCGGTCTTCGACGTGCAGCGCGGAGCCTTCGCGCTCAATGCTGCCGCCCGGGCCGCAGCCCGCGCCTACGCCCTCGCTCCCGACGATGCCACCGGCGCCGCTCGAGCCCAGGCCGTCGTCAACCAGACGCTGGCCGATCAAGGGTCGGGGGGCATGAGCGGCACGGCCGTGATCACCTGCGAACCATTTCCGCGGGCCTGCCACACCGGCACGTCGCTGATCACCGTGCACATCGACTCGGGCGTCTCGATCCCGTTCCTGCCCAGGGTGCTGTCCGAGGGCCAGCGCTCCTTCGACCTGAGCGCCACCCACACGGTGCCGATCGGCCAGTTCGTCACCATCCCCGATGCGGTCGAGGAGAAGAGTCCGTGAGCGGTCGGGACCGGGGGGAGCGGGGCTCCACGATCCCGCTGATCGTGGGGCTCGCCACCGTGCTGCTGATGGGCGCGGCACTGGTCATCAACGCCTCCTCGGCCTACCTGCTTAGGCAGAACCTCGACACCTTGGCCGACGGAGCCGCGCTGCGGGGAGCCGACCTGGGCGCCGCCGGGGTCTACGGCGAAGGCCTGAGCAACGAACGTCTGCTCCAGGAACGTGGCGCCGTGGAGCGAGTGGTGGTGGCCTACCTGCATTCGGTCGACGCCTACCGGCGCTATCCCGACCTCCGGGTCGCTGCCCGGGTCAATCTGGTGGACCGGTCGGTGACGGTCGTCCTGACCGCCCCGGTCACGCTGCCACTGCACATTCCCGGGAGCCCCGTCCGGCCGAGTGTGTCGGCGAACAGCACGGCCGCCGTCACGATCATTCCTTGACCACACACGGTGACAACCAAATGCGCACGTGGCGCATCTCCACCTACGCCAATCCATTCACCCCGAGCAACGAGGTCAACTGACATGAAACGGCTCATCACGGCGGGCCTCGGACTCGCGCTCGTCGCGGCCCCGATCGCCGCCACCACCGTTACTGCCAGCGCCACCGACGTCCCCGCCGAGCGCAAGGCTCCGGCCTACTCGGTCACCGCCAAGATCAACAAGACGACGGCGATCGGTCGCCAGGATGCCGTCAAGATCCGGGGCCGGGTGACGCCCCGCGCGGCCGGGCAGCAAGTGGTCCTTCAGCAGCGTCTGGAGGGCAAGAAGTCGTGGTCTGTCTCGGGGAAGACGAAGGTCAAGGCCTCCGGCAAGTTCCTGCTCAAGGACAAGCCCACCGTCGCCGGCACCCGCTACTACCGCGTACTCAAGCCAGCCGCAGGCAAGCTCAAGAAGGGCGTGAGCAAGGAACTGCAACTCGACGTCTACGCCTGGGAGAAGCTCGGCTACCGCGCCCACGGCCCCGCCAGCAACACCTGGATCAACTCGGTCACGATCGCCACGGAGAACTACCCGGTCAGCCTGGTGACGCAGGTGGCCGGCACCCCCAGCACCATCGAATACACCCTGGGCAAGAAGTGCCTCCAGCTGCGTTC
>JARICB010000413.1 GCA_029264225.1 Nocardioides sp.
GTCAGGACCGATCAGGCCAGCGAGACCAGGTCTGCGTAGTCCTCGCTCCACAGATCCTCATCGCCGTCGGGCAGCAGCAGCACCCGGTCGGGCTCCAGTGCTCGCACTGCGCCCTCGTCGTGGGTGACCAGGATGATGGCGCCCTCATAGCTGCGGATCGCTGCCAGCACCTCCTCGCGAGAGGCGGGGTCGAGGTTGTTGGTCGGTTCGTCGAGCAGCAGCACGTTGGCACTGGACACGACCAGGGCAGCCAGCGCGAGACGGGTCTTCTCCCCTCCCGAGAGCACGGCGGCCGACTTGTGCGCGTCGTCGCCGGAGAAGAGGAACGAACCGAGCACGCTGCGCGCCTCGCTGTCGGTCAACTGCGGAGCGGCGCTCTGCATGTTCTCCAGCACGGTGCGACTCGTGTCCAGGGTTTCGTGCTCCTGGGCGTAGTAGCCCAGTTTGAGGCCGAATCCGGGGATGACCCGACCGGTGTCCGGGGTGTCGACGCCTGCCAGCATCCGCAGCATCGTGGTCTTGCCCGCGCCGTTGAGGCCCAGGATCACTACGCGCGAACCGCGGTCCACTGCGAGGTGTACGTCGGTAAAGACCTCCAGCGAACCGTAGGACTTCGAGAGCTCCTCGGCCGTGATCGGGGTCTTGCCGCAGGGAGCAGGAGCGGGGAACTTGATCCGTGCCACCTTGTCCTTGGCGCGCTCTCCTTCCAGGCCAGCCATCATCTTCTCGGCCCGCTTGAGCATCGACTGCGCGGCGGTCGCCTTGCTGGCCTTTGCCCGCATCTTGTTGGCCTGGTCGGTCAGCGTCTTCGCCTTGCTCTCCGCGTTGGAGCGCTCGCGCTTGCGACGGCGCTCGTCGGTCTCACGCTGAGTGAGGTAGGCCTTCCAGCCCATGTTGTAGACGTCGATCTCGCCGCGGTTGGCGTCGAGGTGGAGCACCCTGTTGACGGTCGCCTCGAGCAACGCGTTGTCGTGGCTGATCACGATCAGGCCACCGCGGTGGGCCTTGAGGAAATCGCGCAACCACACGATGGAGTCGGCGTCGAGGTGGTTGGTGGGCTCATCGAGCAGCAGGGTCTCGGCGCCGCTGAACAGGATCCGGGCCAGTTCGACCCGTCTGCGCTGTCCACCGGAGAGCGTCTTGAGCTGCTGGCCCAAAATGCGTTCCTCGATGCCGAGGCTGCCCGCGATCTGGGCGGCTTCCGACTCGGCGGCGTAGCCACCACCGGCATGGAGTTCGGCGTCGGCCTGGCTCCAGCGACGCATGCCGCGTTCGTGGATCTTGGGGTCGGGGTCGGCCATCTCGACCTCGGCCGACCGCAGACGGCGTACGACGTCGTCGAGGCCGCGCGCCGACAGGATCCGATCGCGGGCCAGCATCTCGGGGTCACCGATGCGTGGGTCCTGGGGAAGATAACCGACTTCGCCGGAGCTGAGCACCTTGCCAGCGGCGGGAAGCGCCTCGCCGGCAAGGATCTTGGTCAGGGTCGTCTTGCCGGCGCCGTTGCGCCCTACCAGACCTACCTTGTCACCGGCGGCGATGCGGAAGCTGACGTCCTCCATCAGGAGGCGGGCGCCCGCGCGGACTTCGAGCTGCTGGGCGTTGATCATGAGGCCCTCAGGCTATCCACTCGGTGACCCAACTCGGGCATCGCGGACTCTTCGCGGTGCCCGGTCGGGTTAGCCTGCCCTCGTTCGGTTCGGTTCCGTCGTCGGAAAGGCACGCTCATGCGCTTCAACCCCAAGGCCGACATCAGCACGGGTCGCGTCGGCGACGCCGGCAGTTCTGGCGGCGGCGGTGGACCGATGCGGATCCCCCTTCCCGGTGGCACCAAGGCCGGTGGCGGGATCGGCGGCATCCTGATCATCGTGCTCTTCGTCGTCCTCACCCAGTGCGTAGGCGGCGGAGGCGGCGGAGGCGGCATCAACCCGCAGTCGCAGGGCGGCACGGCGCAGGGCATGGACCAGGACAGTGAGCGCTACGCCAACTGCAGGACCGGCGCCGACGCGGAGAAGGATGTCGATTGTGCTCGGATGGCGGTCGCGGTCTCGCTGGAGCAGTACTGGGCCAAGACGTTGCCGGAGCAGAACGGCGCCGCGTTCACGCCCGCGCAGATCATCACCTTCAGCGGAGGTGTCGCCACCGGTTGCGGGCAGGCGACCTCGCAGGTGGGCCCCTTCTACTGCCCGGCCGACCGGCAGATCTACTTGGACACCACCTTTTTCGAAGACGTTCTCGAGGGGCAGCTCGGCGGCCAGGGCGGCGACTTCGTGGAGCCGTATGTGCTCGCCCACGAATATGGCCACCACATCCAGAACCAGCTCGGCACCATGGGCAAGGTCAAGACACAGCAGGGGCCCAACTCTGACGCTGTTCGTCTCGAACTCCAGGCCGACTGCTACGCCGGTATGTGGGCGCGCGATGCCAGCGACGGTGACGGCATCCTGTTGGGACTCGACCGGGGCGACGTCGATGAGGCGCTCGACTCGGCCAAGACCGTCGGTGACGACCGGATCCAGCAGAAGTCGGGCCAGGGCGTCAACCCCGACGGCTGGACCCACGGCTCGTCCGAGCAGCGGATGAAGTGGTTCTCGACCGGCTACAACGAGGGAACGCTGGCGGCCTGCGACACCTTCTCCGCGCGCCGACTCTGAGTCGGCCTAACCGAGCAACGCCTCGATCTGGGTTGCCTGCCGCTGCATTGATCTGACGTACGGCGCGACGCTGGGGTGGGTGTATTTCCCTGCCAGTGCTCCCTCGCCGTCCGCGACCCGGTTCAGCGCCCAGTCGAGGCGGCTCAGCGCCGTGTAGACGGACGTTATCCTCGCGCCCGCTGCTGCCGCCGTGCCCGATGCGGCGTCGTCCAGGCCCGCGACGTACGCCGCCAGCAGTGGCTCGAAGTCTTCACGTGTCGCCAGTGCCCACAGTCCGAGGTCATGGCCGACGGCCCCGGTGCCGAGGGCGCTCCAGTCGATCGCCACGACGTCCTCGCCCACCCGACCGCGCAGGTTCGCCGGGGTCGGGTCACCGTGCTGCAGCACCTGCGGTGCCCGGTCGAGGGCGTCGAGGTGACTGCTCCGGTGCTGCCAGAGGTGGTCGGCGACGTCGGCGAGTGTGGTGCGGGCCAGCACCTTCCAGCCACCTCGGCGCTCGATCCGGCTCAGTCGCTCGCGCAACTGGCCCCGGGCCAGCCACGGCACGTCGGGCACGGGCGTGGCGGCGAAGCGGCCGAGGCAGCGCGCCACGAAGAGCCCCGGGTTGGGGCTTTCTTCGACCCACTGAATCCCCCCGGTGAGTCCGGAGACTTCAGTCCTTGGGAAGGATGGAGTCATGTCAGGGAGAACGTCTACGAGGTACCCGGCCGAGCTGCGTGAGCGGGCGGTCCGGATGGTCAG
>JARICB010000294.1 GCA_029264225.1 Nocardioides sp.
GTTGCCGAGCCGCGATGCCCGGGGGGCCAAGGACGACACCGGCAGGGACCCGCAATGAGCACGATGGCTACGGCGATCGGCGCGGCCATCCTGGCCGAATCACCTCGACTCGATCCCGATGATGTCGCGGCACCGCTGGAGATCGTGCGCCGAGCCGCCGAGGCAGACCGGATCACCACGGACCTGCTGATTCAAGCGGTCGGCGGCGCGCGGTCGGGCGGACAGAGTTGGGCTGCGATCGGCGCCGTGCTCGGGCTGACCAGACAGGCTGCCCAGCAGCGTTTCGGCCGGAGCGAAGGCGGCGACGCTCGCCCGGACACCGCGCTCGAACGCTGGCTCGGGCCCGTCACTGCCTTCGATGAACTGCCCGAACTGGCCATCGCCGGCCAACTGGGTTGGCACACGGTCGGCGCCGGGATGCTGCGTCACCGGATGGTGAAGACCTCCACCTCCTGGGAGCACAAACGCATCGCGTGGAGCCCCTCGATCACTCGCTACGAACTCGACGGGTGGCAGGTCGGCTGCCGGGCCTTTCCCTGGATCTACCTCATCCGCGACACCGGCGAACCAGTGTCCTGACCCGCTACGACGATGTGAGCGCGCCCGTCTGCTTCGGGCGGGGTCCAGACGGTGGGGTCGGCATCTTCCTGGTCCCCGGACCGGATGTCCTTGACCTGGTGGCTGCCGTCGGCCTGGGCGAACCAGACGAACGGGATGCCGCGACGCTCGGCTGCCCGGATCTGCTTGCCGAACTTCGCGGCATCGGCGGAGACCTCGCAGGCCACGCCCCGAGCACGCAACGCCGCCGCGATCGCCGTACTCGTAGGGCGCTCGCCCTCATCGGTCACCGCGATCAGCACCGCGCTTGGCACCTTGCGGCTGCCCGACAGCACGCCATCGGCAATCAGGGGGATGACGGTGCGCGAGACGCCGAACGAGACGCCGACGCCGGGGTAGGTGGTCTTGCCATCGCTGGCGAGGGCGTCGTAGCGACCGCCGCCACCGACTGACTTGAGCCGCTCGTAGCCGGCCATGAAGACCTCGAGCACGGTGCCGGTGTAGTAGTCGAGGCCCCGGGCGATGCGCAGGTTGGCCTCCACCCTGACGCGATCGGAGACCGCGTCGGCGCAGCCCTCGATCACAGCGGCCAGTTCTGCGAGTCCCTCTTCGAGCAGGTCGTCCTGCACCCCGAGGGCCCGCACCTGGTCGACGAACGAGGTGTCACCGACGCGGATCGTGGCCAACTTCAGGCACTGCTGGGCCTGCTCGACGGTGGCCCCCGCCTGCTCGACCAACTGCTCGGCGACGGTCTCGGCGGGCAACTTGTCCAGCTTGTCGATGACCTTGATCGCGTTCGTGACGTCGGCGATGCCGAGCCCGCGGTAGAAACCTTGGATCAGCTTGCGGTTGTTGACCTGAAACGACAGCGGTGGCAACGGCAACGCACCGAGTGCCTCGACCATGACCCGGACCACCTCGACATCGTGGTGGAAGCCGAGCCCCTCACGTCCCACGATGTCGATGTCAGCCTGGGTGAACTGGCGGTAGCGGCCCTCCTGCGGGCGCTCACCACGCCAGGCGGGCTGGATCTGGTAGCGGCGGAACGGGAACTCGAGCTTTCCGGCGTTCTCCAGCACGTAACGAGCGAACGGCACCGTCAGGTCGAAGTGCATGCCCAATTCGGCCTTGGCACCGGGCTCGGCCGCCAGGCGCTGCAGGACGAAGATCTCCTTGTCGATCTCGCCGCCCTTGGCCAGCCGGTCGATCGGCTCGACCACCCGGGTCTCGATGTTGGCGAAGCCGTGCAGCTCGAAGGTGCGCGAGAGCGAGGCGATGATCTCGCGTTCGACCACGCGCTGTTCGGGAAGCAACTCGGGGAAACCGCTGAGCGGTGCGATCTTGGCCATCACAGGTCCTGAAGGAAGGGGTTGGTGGCGCGTTCGCGGCCGATGGAGGTCTGTTCGCCGTGTCCGGGCAGCACCACGATGTCGTCGGCGAGCGGCAGCACCTTGCCGGCCAGGCTCTGCAGCATCTTGGCGTGGTCACCGCCCGGCAGATCCGTGCGTCCGATGGAGCCGGCGAAGAGTAGGTCGCCGGAGAACATCACCTCGGAGATCTCCTGCTCGGCATACGGCGTGCGGAACGTCACTGATCCTTCGGTATGCCCCGGAGTGTGGTCCACGATGAACCGCAGACCGGCCAGTTCGATCTCCTGAAGGTCGCTGAGCTCGCGAACATCGTCGGGCTCGGCCCACTCATAGTTGCCGCCCAGCATCATCTGCGAGGTCTCGGGGCTCATCCCCGCCATGGGGTCTGCCAGCAGGTGCCGGTCGGCAGGATGGATCCAGGCGGTCGCGTCGTAGGTGCCTGCCACCGGCGCGACGCACCACATGTGGTCCACGTGGCCGTGCGTGACCAGCACCGAGACGGGCTTGAGGCGATGCTCGCGCACCACCTCGGCGACACCCGCGGTCGAGTCCTTCCCCGGGTCGATGACGACACACTCATTCCCGGCTCCGGTAGCGACGACGTAGCAGTTGGTACCCCATGGTCCTGCGGGGACGCCGGCAATGAACACG
>JARICB010000181.1 GCA_029264225.1 Nocardioides sp.
TGCCATCAGCCACCACTACGACCTGAGCAACGACTTCTATGCACTGCTCCTCGACCCGTCGATGGCCTACAGCTGCGCCTACTACCCCAACGACGACCCGACCTACGAGCTCCACGACGCGCAACGAGACAAGCTCGACCTGGTCTGCCGCAAACTCGGTCTCGGCCCGGGCTCGAAGCTGCTCGATGTG
The DNA here is from genome assembly GCA_029264225.1 of Nocardioides sp. Lineage (GTDB taxonomy): Bacteria > Actinomycetota > Actinomycetes > Propionibacteriales > Nocardioidaceae > Nocardioides. Next base: position 191 of record JARICB010000181.1, read on the forward strand.
GGTTGCGGTTGGGGGTCCCTGTCGTTGCATGCTGCCGAGCAGTACGGCGCCCAGGTCATCGGCGTCACCATCGCCAAGGAGCAGAAGAAGTTCATCGATGCGCGGATTACGGCGCGCGGTCTCGGCGACCGGGTCGAGATCCGTCTTCAGGACTACCGCGAGGTGCCCGAGCGTGACCACTTCGACGCGGTCGGGTCGCTGGAGATGGGCGAACACGTCGGTGAGGCCAACTACCCCACCTACGCGGAGGTGCTGCGCCGCGCCGTCACACCCGGCGGGCGGGTATTGATCCAGCAGATGTCTCGACCGGGCAGGGGTGGCGGACGCCATCCCGGAGGCGGACCGTTCATCGAGTCGTTCATCGCCCCCGACATGCACATGCGCCCGGTCGGCGAGACGGTCGACCATCTCGAAAGAGCCGGACTCGAGGTGCGCGACGTGCACATGCTCCGCGAGCACTACGTGCGCACCGTCGCCGCCTGGCTGGAGCGCTTCCAGTCCAATCGGGCAGCCCTGACGGCCCTGGTCGGCGAAGAGGTCGTGCGGGTGTGGCACCTCTACCTGGTGGGCGGCTCGATGGCGTTCCGTGACGGTCGCATGGGCGTGGACCAGATCCTGGCCGTGCGACCGGGCGCCGCGCACACCCTTCCCCCGCTGCGGGCCTGGTGACTCCGGCCGTGACCGATCTCAACTGGCTCACCGCTGCCCTCGCTGCCCTGCTGGCGTGCGCAGCGGTGATGCTCGCGACCGTCGTGGTCAGCAGGCGGGTAGGACGCGTCGCCGTCGTGGACGTGGCCTGGCCGCTGATGTTCGTCGCTGTCTCACTCGTGCTGGCCGTGCTTTCGGGGCACTGGCTCTCCTGGCTGCTCGCCGGCCTGGTCGTCGTGTGGGGCGGGCGACTCGCGCTGCACCTGGGTCGGCGGCTGCGGGGTCACGGCGAGGATCCGCGCTACACAGCAATGCTGGGTGACGGCGGTTTCGGGGCCGCGGTCCGCAAGGTGTTCCTCGTGCAGGCACTCATCGCGTTCGTGATCTCGCTGCCTTTGCAGGCTGCTGCCACCTACGACGTGCACTGGCGCTGGTTGGTCGTGGCCGGGGTCGTGGTCTGGCTGGTGGGACTGGTCTTCGAGGCGGTCGGTGACGCCCAGCTTGCGGCGTACCGTCAACGGCCGAAGGACGCCAAGCCCCTCGTCATGGAGACGGGCCTGTGGCGCTTCACCCGCCACCCCAACTACTTCGGTGACATGTGCGTGTGGTGGGGCATCTGGCTCGCCGGCGCGCTGTCGCTCGGCTGGCTACCGGGGCTGGCTACCGTGCTCGCGCCCGTCGCGATGACCTATTTCTTGGCGTTCGCGACCGGGGCCCGATTGCTCGAGCGGACCATGATGAAGCGGCCCGGCTATCGCGAGTACGCCGCCCGGACCTCGATGATCGTGCCGCTCCCGCCGCGGCGCTGACCTCCGGCTCGGAAAAGGAAGACTCAGCTCACTCCGGCGCCTTGTCCTGCTTCCGCTGGTCGCGCTCGCGCTGCTCGCGTTCCTTCTCGGCCCGCTGCTGCTGCTCGTAACGGCGCCGTTGCTCCTCGGCTCGTGCGCGCACGTCCTTGAGGAAGTCTTCGTCCTTGACCGGGTCGGTAGCGACCATGCGTCCGGGCCGTTCGTATTCGGCGAATCCCGACGTCGGACGCGCTGATGGCCGGGCCGGCTCGGGGCGACCCGCCACCAGCCAGGCGATCGAGCCGGCCAGCGGGAAGAAGAGGATCAGCAGCAGCCACCAAAGTTTGGGCAGGTTGCGGATCCGCGAGTCCTCGGTGGAGACGCACTCGATCAGGGACCAGATCATCAGTACGACACTGGCGAGCGACATGAACGCATAGATCTTGAACACCGGCCCATCATGGCGGCTTGGCAGGGTAGGCGCGAGGTTTTCGCGCAGCCGGACCCGATGCAATGCCCATTCGGGTGCCGCTCGAGCCGGGCGTCGACTCAGTCGGGTCGCTCCACAAGAGCGGCCAGACGCGCTGGGGCCTGGAGGCAGTAGGAGTCGGTGAGCAGCTCGGCCACCTCCTGCCAGTCGGTGTCGGTGTCAAGCAGCAGCCCGACACTGTTGCCGGACCAACGGTTGGCGAAATAGGGCTCCCCGAGGTGTGTGAACGCCGCGACCTCGTCGGGCTCGGCCCGGAAGGTGAGGCGAAACAACTGATCTTCGCCACCGAAGACATGCGCAACGGTGGCCTGCCGGACCCGCCAGCGAATCCCGACCCAGGCCGGTTCCTGCGAACAATCAGGAAATCGGGTCAGAATCGTGTCGAGTCGTAGCACCCACTCCTGCGGCACGAGGGGACGATCCTTCGGTGCCATAGGAGCAAGGCTAGGACCCGACACCGACAAGCGGGTCCGGCAGCGCTCAGTAGGACTTCGGCAGCCCCAACGAGTGCATGGCTACGAAGTTGAGAATCATCTCGCGACTTACCGGAGCGATCCGGCCCAGGCGGGCGGCGACCATCGCGTTGGCCAGGCCGTACTCCTGGGTAAGACCGTTGCCGCCGTGCGTGTGCACGGCTGCGTCGGTCGCGTTGCAGGCGACCTCACCGCCCGCATACTTGGCCATGTTGGCGTATTCACCCGCCCCCATGTCGTCGCCGGCGTCATAGAGGGCGGCCGCCTTCTGCCACAGGAGCCGGGCCTGCTCGATCTCGATCTTGATCTTCGCCAACGGGTGGGCGATGGCCTGGTGGGCGCCGATCGGCTCCTTCCAGACGGTCCTGGTCTTGGCGTAGTCGGTGGCGCGACCCAGCGCATAGCGCGCCGTGCCGCAGGAGATGGCCGCACCCATGATCCGCTCGGGGTTGAGCCCGGCGAAGAGCTGCACCAGTCCGGCGTTCTCGTCACCGACGAGCGCGTCGAGGGGCAGGCGGATGTCGTCGAGGAAGAGGGTGAACTGCTTCTCCGGCGCCGACCAGGCCATCGGGATGACCTGCTTGGTGAAGCCTTCGGCGTCGGTCGGCACGACGAAGAGCGCCGGCTTGAGCTTGCCGGTCTTCGCGTCCTCGGTGCGCGCCACGATGAGCACGGCTTGGGCCTCGTCGACCCCGGAGATGTAGGTCTTCTGACCGCTGAGCACCCACTCGTCGCCGTCGCGGCGGCCGGTGGTGGTGATGTTGTGGGAGTTGGATCCCGCGTCGGGCTCGGTAATGCCGAACGCCATGGTCATCGACCCGTCGGCGATCCCGGGCAGCCATCGCTGCTTCTGCTCCTCGGTGCCGTAACGGCTGATGATCGAGCCGCAGATGGCCGGGCTGACCACCATCATCAGCAGCGGTGCTCCTGCGGTGGCCGCCTCTTCCAGGACCGCCGCCAGGTCCCCCATGCCGCCGCCCCCACCGCCGTACTCCTCGGCGATGTTGACGCCGAGGAAGCCGTTGCTGCCCATCTCCTCCCACAGCTCGGTCGTCTTCTCGCCGGCGGCTGCCTGCTTCTCGATGTACTCGGCGCCGTACTTGCCGGTCAGCTTGGCGACGGCCTCGCGCAGCGCCAGGCGCTCGTCGGGCTCGGTGAAGTTGGTCATGACTCTCCCTCGGTAGCGGGTTCAACGACGACGGCCAGGACTTCGCCGGCGGCGACCTGACTCCCGGGCGCGACCCGGATCTCGTCCACGGTGCCGGCGTGCGGCGCGGTGACGGTGTGCTGCATCTTCATGGCTTCCAGCACGAGCACGACGTCACCGGCGGCAACCTCGGCGCCGGCTTCGACTGCGACCCGGACGACGGTGCCGGGCATCGGAGCGAGCAGGCTGCCGCTGGCGACTGCGTCGGCGGGGTCGGTGAAGCGGGGGACCTCGCGTAGACACGCGGACATTAGTGGCCCGTCGACCCACACCTCACGCGGGGACAGGCCCCCGCCGCCGGACGAATGTCCGCGCGTCTGCGAGACCTGCCAGGTCGTGGCCACCCCGTCGACCTCCAGGCGCACGTGGGCATCGGAGACCTCCAGGACGCTCATCCCGTCGACGACGTATCCGTCGCGGGTGCCCCACCACTCGACGGGCTCGTGCCCCTCGAACTAGGTGCGCTGTGGCTGACTCACCACGTTGCGCCACGACGCCGGGACCCCCTGCTGCACGGTCCGCGCCGCGGCGTCGGCGGCCGCCAACATCAGCGCTCCGGCCACCAGGGCAGCGCGGTCGATCGGTGCCGCGTCGTCGGACGATGCGTCGGGCGCGGGCCGGGACTCCAGCCAGGTGGTGGTCATCTCCTCGGCCACGAAGACCGGTTCGGTAAGGATCTCGATGAGCTGGTCGCGGTTGGTGACGACCCCGTGGATCCGGGCCCGACGCAACGCCTGCACGAGCTGGCGGATCGCCCGCTCACGGTCGGGTGCCCACGAGATGACCTTGGCCAGCATCGCGTCGTAGTGGGTGCCGACCTCGTCGCCCGAGCCGAACCCGGAGTCGACCCGGATTCCGGCCCGGTCAAGGGCGCCGAACTCGCCATCGCAGGGGATGTCGAGAGTGAGCAGCCGCCCGGTCTGGGGGGTGTACGTCGCATCCTCGGCGTAGAGCCGCACCTCGATCGCGTGCCCGCTCGGTCGCGGCAACAACCCGTCGGGTGCCAGCGCCGCAGCCAGGCGCCCCTCGGCCACGGCGAGCTGGAGCTCCACCAGGTCGACGTTGCGCACCAACTCGGTGACGGGGTGCTCCACCTGGAGTCGAGTGTTCATCTCCAGGAAGAAGAAGCGACCGGTGGCGCTGTCGTAGAGGAACTCCACAGTGCCGGCGCCGCGGTAGCCGATGCCGTCGGCCAGCCGTTCGGCTGCCTGCGACATCGCCTCCCAGGTCTGCGCGGAGAGGCCCGGTGCGGGTGCCTCCTCGACCACCTTCTGGTGCCGGCGCTGCACCGAGCAGTCACGACTGCCCAGCACGAGAGTGCCCGACTCGTCGGAGACGATCTGCAGCTCGACGTGGCGGCCCGCTTCGACGTAGGGCTCGACGAAGACGGTGCCGTCGCCGAAGGCGCTCTCGGCCTCGGCGGAAGCGGCAGCGATCTCGGCGTCGAGACGATCGAGTGAGCGCACTACGCGCATGCCGCGACCGCCACCGCCCGACGAGGCCTTGACGAGCAGCGGGAGGTCGGCCTCGGTGGGGTGCTCGGGTGCCGTCAGCACCGGAACCCCCGCCTCGGCGGCGATCCGCTTGGCCTCGACCTTGGCGCCCATCGCGTCGATGGCCGCCGGCGGCGGTCCGACCCAGGTCAGCCCGGCTGCCTCGACTGCCCGGGCGAAGTCGGCGTTCTCGGACAGGAACCCGTAGCCGGGGTGGATCGCGTCGGCCCCTGACTGGCGGGCGGCCGCGAGGATCAGGTCCACGCGCAGATAGGTCTCGGCCGGGCTGTTGCCGGGCAGGCGCACGGCGTAGTCGGCCTCGCTGACGAACGGCAGCTCCGCGTCGGCGTCGGAGTGCACCGCCACGGTCTCGATGCCGAGGCGGTGGCAGGTGGCGAAGACGCGGCGGGCGATCTCGCCGCGGTTGGCCACAAGAAGTCGCGTGATCATGTGCGGAACACTCCGAATCGGTCGGTGCCGACGATCGGTCTGGTCTCGATCACCGACAGGCAGATGGCAAGCACGGTGCGGGTATCGCGAGGGTCGATCACACCGTCGTCGTACAACATCCCGGACAGGAAGTAGGGCAGCGACTGCTCCTCGATGGAGGCCTCGACCATGTCCTTGACGCCCTTGAAGCCCTCGGCGTCGAAGGGCTGGCCCTTGGACTCCGCCGACTGCTGGGCGACGATCTCGAGCACTCCGGCGAGCTGTGCCGGTCCCATGACCGCGGACTTGGCGTTGGGCCAGGTGAAGAGGAAACGCGGGTCGAAGGCCCGCCCGTTCATGCCGTAGTTGCCGGCACCGTAGGAAGCGCCCATGATCACGCTCAGGTGCGGCACCTTGGAGTTGGAGACGGCGTTGATCATCTGGGCGCCGTGCTTGATGATGCCGCCCTGCTCATACTCCTTGCCGACCATGTAGCCGGTGGTGTTGTGCAGGAACAGCAGCGGTACGTCGATCTGGTTGGCGAGCTGGATGAACTGCGTCGCCTTCTGCGCCTCCTCGGAGAACAGCACGCCCTGGGCGTTGGCCAGGATGCCGATCGGGCGACCGTGGAGCCGCGCCCAGCCGGTGACGAGCGAGGTGCCGTAGAGCGGCTTGAACTCGTCGAAGACCGCGCCGTTGGTGGCGCTGCGGCCGTCGACGATCCGGGAGATGACCTCGCGCGGATCGAACGGCTCCTTGAGGTCCTGCGGGATCAGGTCGAGCAGTTCCTCGGGGTCGGCCTCGGGCTCCGCGAAGGCTGCGTCGGCGGCCGACATGCGGGAGCGGACGTCGCCGCTCGCGGGAGCCTTGCGCCAGTTGAGCCGGGCCACGATGCGCCGACCGATCCGGATCGCGTCGTGCTCGTCCTCGGCCAGGAAGTCGGCCAGCCCGGAGATCCGGGCGTGCATCTCCGCGCCGCCGAGCGACTCGTCGTCAGACTCCTCGCCGGTGGCCATCTTCACGAGCGGCGGGCCACCCAGGAACACCTTGGCGGCCCCGCGCACCATGACCGTGTAGTCGCTCATGCCGGGCACGTAGGCGCCACCAGCGGTCGAGTTGCCGAACACCAGCGCAACGGTCGGCTGCTTGGCCGCCGAGCTTCGGGTGATGTCGCGGAACAGTTTGCCGCCGGGGATGAAGATCTCCTTCTGCGTCGGCAGGTCCGCGCCGCCCGACTCGACGAGGGAGACGGACGGCAGCCCGTTCTCCTCGGCGATCTGGGAGGCCCGGAAGATCTTCTTGACCGTCCAGGGGTTGCTGGCGCCGCCCTTTACCGAGGGGTCGTTGGCGGTGATCATGCACTCGACGCCCTCGATCACCCCGATACCGGTGACCACGGAGGCGCCGACGGTGAAGTCGGAGCCCCAGCCGGCCAGCGGTGAGAGCTCGAGGAAGGCCGAGCCCGGGTCGACGAGCAGCTCGATCCGCTCGCGCGGCATCAACTTGCCGCGCGCGTGGTGGCGACCGACGGACTTCTCCCCGCCACCGCCTACCGCGACCGCGTGCTGGGTCTCGAGGTCGGCGAGCTTGGTCAGCATCGCCTCCCTGTTCGTCGTACTCATGCCTCCACCACGTTCTTCATCCGTTCGAGTGTCGTTGTCATCCCAGCCCTGTTCGTTCGTCCGCGGAGGCGCCCCAGCACCAGCCAGTAGAGCCGGATCGGCAGCGACGGCTGGAGCCGGAAGTACTCCGTCACCTCGGTGCCGCCGTCGCGCGGGGTGAGGCGGTAGCCCCAGTTGTTGATGGTCATCGCGTCGGTGCCGACCGCGAACTCGAAGAGTCGCTCCGGCTCGCACGCCGTGACCTGGCACGGTGACCAGTACGTCGGCCCGACGCCGTTGCGCTTGACGTGTCCGGCGAAGCTGGCCCCGACCTCGGGCCCGGTGGACCCACGGGTCCACTTGCCTTCGAAGGTCTCCGGGCTGAACTCACCGATCCGGGTGACGTCACTGACGAGCGCCCAGACCTGCGCCGGTGAGGCGTTCATCCAGACGCTCACCTCGTCGCCGAGCTTCATTTGGCGTAGCCCAACAGGCGGGCAGCGAGGTCGGCCAGCACTTCGGTCGCGCCGCCGCCGATGGGCAGGATCCGGGCGTCGCGGTAGTTGCGCTCCACCTCGCCGCCGTGCATGTAGCCGCTTCCGCCGTGCAGTTGCACGGCCTCGTTGCAGACGTAGGTCGAGCAGTCGACGGCCGTCTTCT
>JARICB010000228.1 GCA_029264225.1 Nocardioides sp.
GAGCAGGAGAATGCGCCGTTGATGCGCCAGTCCGGCGCCAACTCGGTAATCACCTCCTCCGACGCGGTTGGTCGGCTGCTCGGCCTATCGTCCATGTCGCCGATGCTCGGCTCGGTAATGGAAGACCTGCTGACCTACGGGCAGGGGCTGGAGGTTGCCGAGCGCGACCTGCTGGTCAGCGAGGTCGGGAAGCCGCCGCAGAGCCTGTCCGACCAGGTCATTGCGGTGGTCCGTGACGAGACCGTCTACCGCTACTTCGACCCGGTGGTGACGCTGCTGGCCCGTGGCGATCGGCTCATCGTCGTACGCCCGGCGAAGGAGTTGCCCTGGGCGCCGCGACCCGGCACCCACGGCGAGGAACTGGCCGACACCGACGACTGAGCGCTCCTAGCGCGCGGTGCACCAGTCGCAGCGGAGAGTCCACGCCTTCTCGAGCAGTGTCTGAAGGCTGATCGTGCCACCGCAGTCACCGCAGTCGCCGTAGGTCCCCGAATCCATCCGGTCGAGCGCCAGGTGCACCTGGTCACGGATACGTTCCACGCTCAGCCGGTGGGCGGCGGCGACCAGGTTGGTCGGATCGTGCGGGCGCATCTCGGCAAGCTGTCTACGACGGGTGGCCGCGGCGTTCAGCAGGGCCTGACGCAGGGTCGTGGGAAATGTGCGGGCGCTGGGCAGGGGGTTGAGAGTCATGATCGTTTCCTGGGTCTCTTGCCGGCGGTGACCGCACGGCTGGGAACGAACCGGCCGACGGGCGCAGTTCGGGGCTTGTCAGGAAGCGATTGGTGGGGCCCTGTCGACGCTGCGGTGCAACACGTCGAGACCGCGCGTGCCATGAGACTCTGCCGCGCCAAGTGCCAGCAGGGCCGCCCCGCTGGTGACGTGGGACGGCTCGGCCGAAGCCGTTTGCGCCGGTGCCCACTGTGTGATCATCCCGGGACCATAGGACACACGGTCAGGGAAGGCCAGTCGCCGCTCGCGACGGGGCCCTGAGAACGGCGGAAGTGTTCAGCCGCAGTTGTCGCAGACCCCGGTCGCCGGCAAGGCCATGAAGCAGGCGGGGCAGGTAGCGATAGGACGCGCGGCGTGCGCGGCCTTGCGTGAGCGTGAGCGCGCCGATGCCACCTGGGGGGTGAGCGCGGAGGCGCCACCGCTGGAGGGCAGACCCGCAGCGTTGAAGTGGCGGTAGCAGTTGAGCCGTTCCTGGGCGGCATGGTCGTCGACGTCGTCGGGCTGTGAGCCGGTCTCGGCGCGCATGACTGCGGCATAGCCGACCCCGACGCTGCCCTGCGCGTTGACACACAACGAGGACAGGTTCGGCTCGTCGCGGGAACTGCAGTCCTGGGAAACACGACTGAGCACATCGCCGATCCAGTGCTGAACACCCTGTGAGGTGCGGATGCCGGTCTGGTGCTGGACCTTGGTCGAGAGCTCCTTGTGGGTGATCACGGAGTGATACTGACCGGCAACACCGATGAGCACGTCGCGGGCGGCCAGGGCCCATGCGGAGCGGGACTCGTCGTGCTCGAGGTCGGCGGCGTCGCGCCACTCGCCGGTTGCGGGGCTGCCAGCGGGGGCCGCTTCCTCGACCGGAAGGATCTCGAAGTCAAGCGCGGCCAGGATCTTGGCGGCCCCGGACTTGCCCCCGGCGATGTCGCCACTGCGGGCGGGAGTGCCGGTCGCGTAGCGGTGGGCAGCGCCGAGAACGGCCTTGGAATCGTATGCCTGGTCTTCGTGCAGGATCACGAAGTCACGGATAGGACCGAAGCCGTACCTCTGTCGGAAGGCGCCGGCACCGAGGTTGTCGTGTTCGGCCAAGGCCTGAAGGACGTGTTGGCGCTTGACCTTGTCGAAGTTGGGCATATGACTGACCTTAATGTCGATGCACCCAAAGGGAGGCATCCGGCGCTTTAGTCGCACGGTTCGCCGGGCCAGGTGCTAGTCCCGAGCCCGGGCTCAACGGTTCTCCAGCGCGCTGATCGTGCTGTCCACCAGCACATGTAGTGGCACGCCGGCTCGTAGGGCCTCGTTGCGGAGGTGCTCCTTGGCCTGGGTCAGCGTTGAGGCCTGGTCGTTCGCGACCAGCACGGCCGCCACGGTGAGACGGGTGGTCTCGCGCAGCAGGTGGGGTGCCTGTTGGGCGAGACCTCGAGTAGTGAAGTCCAGGTCAGCGTTCGTGACGGCTCCTTTTGCCCATGCTCCGAGGAGGCGCGCGATCTCATCGAAATGCCCGTCGAAGGTGGTCGTAGTGGCCCCGTAGAGGTTGAAGGCGCCCGTGACTCGCCCGTGGTCGCTGACGGGCAAGGACAGGGTGCTGGCGATTCCGGCGGTGGAGGTCGCGGCCGCGGTGGACAACCACGACTCCTCACGCAGGGGGTCTGTGTCGTGCTGGGAAGTGACCTGGTCAGTGGCGACCGGAGTGACGCTGGGTCCACCCTCGGCGTTCTGGACCGCGTCGCGGGGGGCTGCGCCGCGGTGGGTGTCCACCACGGTGAAGACGACGTCCTCCTCGACCAGGGAGTAACTGAGTCCGAGGCAGCCCGGTGCGAGCAGGGCAACCTGGTCGCCCATGGCTACCAGTTGTTCGAGAAGGTCGGCGTTCTCGTAGATGAATGGGCCGTAGAGGTCGTCGGCCTCGGCCGTCTCAGGTAGCGGTTCCATGCAGGTCCTCCTTCAGCTGTGAAGGACCTCGGTCCGAGCCGCGCTGACGGCTTTGCTCATGCCGGGAACGGTAGTCAGTAGCCGCAGACGTGGACTACACCCCTGGGACTGCTTCTCGACGTGAGGCGATCTGAGGCGGTGCCGGCGAACCCTTGCGGCGACCGGAGACGGCAGCCACGGTCGCCATCACGGCGGCAACGAGCAGACCGGTGAGGGTCACGACGAGCCCCTGAAGCATGGCAGTGAAGCCGAACCAGGTCGTGTGCATCTCCGGAAGCGTGTACGGCGAGGCGATGCCGTTGAAGACCAGGCTGACGACGGCCGGCAACCCGGCGATCAGCAGGATCACGGCGGTCGCACCGAACACGCACAGGGCGGCGTCTGCGGGCCGCCGTTGCCACGGACGAGCAGCGAGCAACGACACCGTCAGCCCGCAGGCCAGGCCGACGAGAGTGGCGGCTGCAACGGTGCCGATCAGCGCGCCGGTGCCCTCGATCCACGACAACGAATAGGGCTTGGCGAACACCAGCGAATAGCAGAGGTGGAAGCCCGCCAGGAAAGCCAGCGCTCCGAGGACGTACGCCGCCAGCAACCGTCCGCGCTGGCGCCAGAGCACGAAACCGGCAGCCACGAGGACCACCGCAGCCAGCAGACCCCGCCACCACCGACCCGGCAGCATCGCTGCGGCCGTGGTGGACGCCATCTCCGCCCGGGTCGCGGCAACCGGGTCGTCGGCCGGCGCCCGGTAGTCGTCGGGTCGGCCCAGGGCGCGGGCGTGGGACCGGGCCAACTCCTGCTGCTGGGCAGTGAGCGCGCTCGTGAGCCCGGTCGGCACCTCGGTCAGCATGTCGGTCAGCGGCTGCCCTTGCGAGACCGCGGGCAGCCGGGTGCCGAGGATCGTGGCGATGGTGGGGGCCACGTCCACCTGTTCTGCGTCGGGGTATGGACCCGGCTTGATCGGCCCGCCTACGAGCAGCAGCGGCTCGGTCACCACCTCCGGCTCGGTGCCACCGTGTCCGCCCGGACCGATATGGCCGTGGTCGGAGACCACCAGCAGGGTGTCTCGACTCAGGTCGAGCGCGTCGGCGATCTCCGCGATCTGGGCGTCCGCCGCGTGGGCCGCTACCGGCCAGCTCGTGCCGTCCGGACCGCCCTGGTCATGGCCCGTATGGTCGACGCCGTTGAGGTCCACCATGAGCAGGTCGACCTGGTCCTGCTCGAGCCACTCCACCGCGTGCGAGACGACGACGGCGTCGGCTGCGGTGTCCTCACCGAGCGTGAAGTAGCTCTGCGCCCAGGTCTGCGGGGGCAGCATGCTTCGCCACCAGTCGTTGCCCGTGATGGCGGCTCGCAGCCCCGCGTCCCCGGACGCCGCGAAGATGTTGTCCTGCTGCCAGCGCAGGGGGTCGGTGCCCTCCGGATTCATCGCCTCACCGCCGTTGAGATCGGGCCAGGCACCGGTGCCCAACACCGCCCAGCCGGGGGCTGAGTAGGACGGGGCGTGCGAGTGGAGCACTCGGAAGGCGCCCTGCTCGCGCAGTCGAGCCAGCGTCGGCATGACCTTCTCATCGGTCGCGGTGTCCACCCGGAGGCCGTCGACCATGACCAGCACCAGCCGACCCTGCGAGGGGGTGCCCGACACGGGCTCGCCGGTGGGCACCGGGTGCTGGTTCAGCGGCGAGGCATAGGCGTAGAGCCCGTCCATGATCCGCGTGGCGCTGACGAAACAACCCGCCGCGACCAGCAGCAGGGCTGTCACGGACAGGAGCAGGTGCCAGCGTGCACGGGAGCGGGGACGAGCATGAGGGTTGGCGAACATGGCGCCATCATCGGGCATATGAGGGCTGCGAGGGTGATAATCCGGCCGACGATCTGTGCAGTTGTCGTCCAGGCCGGTCAGTCCGGCAGCGTCTCCCGCACAGCTGGGGGTAGGTCATCGGGCGACCCGGTGATGAAGCCGCTGTCACTCTCCCGGCTGGCCAGTTCGGCGACCTGGAGGGCGCACCACACCGAGACATCGCGAGTCCCGGCCAGCACCTCGTCACGGAATTGTGCCCACGGCACCCAGGCCACGGCTTCGACCTCGCTCGGCTCCGGCGCTGGCTCGCCGGAGGTGTGAGCGACGAAGACCGGACAGAACTCGTTCTCCCGCACCCCGTTGTCCATGGTGGCCTGGTAGCGGAACTTCGGTAGGACGAGCTGCACGTCGCTCACGGCCAGGCCGAGCTCCTGTTCCGCCCGGCGGCGTAGGCCCTCGAACACGTTCTCCCCGGGAGCCGGGTGCCCGCAGAAACTGTTGGTCCACACTCCCGGGAAGGTGGCTTTGTCGAGGGCACGCTGGCTGAGCAGGAGCCGACCGCTCGCGTCGAAGACGTAGCAGGAGAACGCCAGGTGCAGGGGTGTGTCGGCGTGGTGGGTCTCCGCCTTCGGTGCGTCGCCGATCGCGCGACCGTCCTCGTCGAGGAGCACTACGCGTTCCACCGGACCAGTGCTCATGCCGGCCTCGCCAAGGCGTTGACCCCAGCAGCGAACACGCCGGGAAGACGCTCTGCGGCCGGGACCAGTAGGTGTCTTACCGGCCCCAGCTGGGTCGCCGCCAATAAGGAGGCAGTCAGCAGGCGGTAGCGACGGGTGGCGCTGTGCCAGTCCTGCTCGTAACGTGCCGGGTCACCATCGACGATGGCGGCGACTGCTGCCCGGGCCTGCGCGAGCGCCAACGCCACCCCTTCACCGGTCAGGGCGTCCACGTAACCTCCTGCGTCACCAACCAGCAGCACCTGTCCGGCGACCCTAGCCCGGGCGCGCTGGCGCAGCGGTCCAGCCCCCATCACCGGACCGGTGGCCGCGACGCCGTCGAATCGTGACGCGAGCGCCGGGAACTGCGCAAGGTGCTCGTCGAAGGAGGCGCCGCCCGCCGTCAGCATCGCGACGCCTACGACCTCGGGAGCGACCGGGGTGACGTAGGCCTCGGCGAGCTCGGCCCAGTGCACCTCGACGTAGGACGTCCAGGGGGCGATGCGGTAGTGGCGCCGCAGACCGTAACGGCGACGGGTGGACCTCGGAGCGTCCAAGCCGAGTCGGCGCCGAACAGGGGAGTGCAGGCCGTCCGCGGCGACGACATATCGGAACCGCTGCCCGTCAGCCAGCACGCTCTGCTTCTCGAGTCGCAGGTCCCTGAAGGATCGGGCTTCGACAACCACGCCGACCTCATCGACGGCGGTGCGCAGCGCGCGATGCAGCGTCGTACGCCGCACGCCGCGACCAGGTCCGCTACGAAACGATGCGGAGGCGGACCGTTCACCCGCGATGTACCGGATCCCGAGGAGGTCCTCACCGAGCGGATCGACCCCCAGGTCGGCCAGCGCGGCGACCGCGCCGGGCATGAGTCCTTCGCCGCAGGCCTTGTCCAGGGTGCCGGCGCGTTGCTCCCAGAGCGTGACGTCCACACCTTCGCGGGCGGCGTACAACGCGGTGGCCAACCCAGCTGGTCCGCCGCCGATGACGAGGAGGTCCTTCATGTAGCCACCTGCGTGTTCGTCGACCCCGTGCTCGAGGTGGGGCTCAACGACGCCAGCGCGCTGCTCTCGACCCGCAGTCGAACGGTGAGCAGCGCAGCGTTGCAAAGGGTGAAGATGATCGCCGTGATCCAGGCCGAGTGGACCAGCGGCAGCGCGAAGCCCTCGATGACTACGGCGACGTAGTTGGGGTGGGACATGAACCGGTAGGGACCACCGGTGACCCGAGGCGATCCGGGCACGACGACCACCCGGGTGTTCCACTGCGGTCCCAAGGAAGTGATGCACCACCACCGCAGCGCCTGAGCGGCGACGACCAGCGCCAGCATCGTGAACCCCAGGGCGGGCACGAAGGCGGGTTGGCGCACCCACACCTCGACCAGAGCCCCGCCAAGCAGCCCGGTGTGCAGCACGACCATGACCAGATAGTGCCGCTGCCCGGTCTCCACACCGCCGCGAGCCAGGCTCCAGGCGAGGTTGCGTCGCGAGACGACCAGCTCGACCACCCGCTCCAACGCGACCGCCACGATCAGGATCGTGAACCAGATCATGCGTTCACCTCGGGGGCCCGCAGCAGCACCAGTTCGGAGCAGAATCCGGGCCCCATCGCCAGCATCAGGCCGTAGGACCCGGGGCGAGGGGGCCGCTCCGCGAGGGTGTCGGCCAGCACGTTGAGTACTGATGCCGACGACAGGTTGCCGATGGCGGCCAGCGAGTCCCAGGTGATCTGCAGCGCCTCCTGCGGCAGCCCGAGCGTCTCCTGCATCGCCTCCAGCACCTTGGGCCCGCCGGGGTGGGCGACCCACCACTCGATGTCGTCCTGGCTCAGCCCGTGGTCGAGGAGGAAGCCGCGCACGTCGTCGCCGAGGTGGCGTTGCACCAGGACCGGCACGTTGGCGTCGAGCACGATCTTGAGTCCGCTGGCGCCGACGTCCCAGCCCATCGTGCGCTCGGAGTCGGGGTAGAGCCGACTGCGAGTGGCGAGCACATCGGGCTGGGTGGTCAACGCGTCAGGGAAGTCCTGCGCGCGGTCGCGTCCGACTGCGACCACGGCAGCGGCGCCATCGCCGAACAGGCCGCTGGCCACGAGGTTGGGCATCGAGACGTCGTCGCGTTGCAGGGTCAAGGAGCACAGTTCGACGGCCATCAGTACGGCGACCTGGTCCGGGTGGGCGAGCAGGTAGTCGTTGAGCCGGGCGATCCCGGCCGCGCCTGCGACGCAGCCCAGGCCGACCAGCGGCATGCGCACCACGTCTTCGCGCATGCCGATCCGGGCGGCCACCCGGGCATCGAGTGAGGGCACGGCGAGACCCGTCACGGTCGCGGAGATGATCAGGTCGACGTCTTGGGGGGTGAGCCCCACAGCCTTGAGAGCGTCGATGACGGCCTGGCTGCCCAACTCGACGCCGACGTCGATGAAAGCGTCGTTGGACTCGGTGAAGTCTTTGAGTTCGCCGTAGCGAAACAGTGGGAGAGCAAGGTGACGCCACTGCACGCGGGCGTTGGCGTGGATGCGCGCGACGACGGCCTCGCTGACGTTTTGGCGTAGGACGGTGCGAGTGAACTCTCGGGTGATCTCGGACTGGGCATACCGGTGCTGGGGCAGCACCCCCCG
Organism: Nocardioides sp.; assembly: GCA_029264225.1. Taxonomy (GTDB): domain Bacteria; phylum Actinomycetota; class Actinomycetes; order Propionibacteriales; family Nocardioidaceae; genus Nocardioides. Next base: position 7,789 of record JARICB010000228.1, read on the forward strand.
AACGCTCAGAATTCGCATGGCGTGGCCTCCTCGTTGTCGGCTCGGCTGTGGTGCGTGTCCCGATGACGGCCGGGTGTCGCGATGGGGCGGAGCAGGCCACTGGCCAGGGCCGGGGTAGCCGCCAACCTCGATGTCACGCCTGCGTCCTCCAGTAGGGACGGGTCGGCCCGCAAGGCCCCGATGGCCGTAGCTGCACCGGCGGGGTCGGCGCCCACCACGGCGAGGTCCCAGCTGCTCATGAGGCGACCGCCACGAGCAGCACCACGTCAACCAGGGCGATCGCCATCGCCGCGCGGAAGGGCGTCTTCCCGCGACCCCTCAACGCGACGACGGCCAAGCCCAGCACCAGCCCCAGCGCCACCCAGCTCCAGCCGACCGGTGCTCCGGGCGGTCCCAGAACTGCGAGCAGTGAGGCGGCCACGAGGAGGAGGGCAGCGATCACCCGACTCGGCCCCTGACCCAGCCGATGAGGCAGACCGCGTACTCCGGTGGCGGCGTCGTCATCGAGGTCCGGGAGGGTGTTGAGGAAGTGAGCTGCGACTCCGAGCACCCCGGCCGCGAGCATCAACCAGAGAGGGGGCCACTCGGGAGCCACCCCCGCCAGCGTGATGACTGCCGGCAGCGTCCCGAACGCGACCGCGTAGGGCAGCCACGACCAGGGCGTGGCCTTGAGCCACAGGTTGTAGAGGTGGCCCCAGGCGACGGCGAGGCCCAGATGCACGACTCCGCTGCGCCATCCGAGAAGGAACGAA
>JARICB010000243.1 GCA_029264225.1 Nocardioides sp.
GGTCAGCTCGGTCGGCGCGTCGGCGAACAGATCGATCCCCAGGTTGTCTCCGCTGGACTCCCGCTTCTTGCGGCGCTTCTTGACCTCGCGGTCCTCCAGCATCGGCGAGTCGTAAGCAGGGTCACCGGCATCAGGGTCGATCATTTCGTCGTCGAGCATGCTGCGTCGACGGGTCTTCATGGGCACGGTGGCGCCGTCTGCGGTCTCGTCGCCGGCAGCGGAGTCAGGAGACGTGCGACCCAGGAGCGTGTCGCGGGCCGCTGCCAACTTCGTCGGGATCTGATAGATCGGCGTGGCCGTGATGATCAGGACACCGAAGAAGGCCAGCAGCCCGAGCAGCGGTACGACGACATAGGGCGTGCGGAGCAGATCGAGCAGCAGGCTCGACATCACGAAGCCGACCGCACCTCCGGCTTGCTGGAGGCTGCTGGCGTCGCCGAACGCCGGCTGCGGATTGCCGTTGGCGATGTGCACGATGCCCAGGAGACCGAGCGAGAACGCCGACCAGCCGATCATCTGGCGACCCACGGGGCCATTGCGCTCGGGGTCGCGGAGTGTGCGCCACCCGGCGTACAGCACGAAGAACGGAACCAGCCAACCGACCTTGCCGACAGCGCCAGCGCTCATCTGGCGCAGGAACTCCATCACTGCGCCGGGCAGTTGCCACCAGACCGCAGCGGCGATCACCATCGCCAGTCCGATCAGGAAGAGACCGGCACCGTCGCGGCGGTGCTCGGGCTCGAGGTCACGAGCCGACTGCCCGATCGAGCGAGCCACGGCGCCGAGGGCGTGAGCGACACCCAGCCAGACCGACGCTACGGCGCGACCGATCGCGCCGAAGGTGACGGCGACCGGTCCGGGGCCGTTGCGTACGGCGCGAGGTGCAGGCCGCTTCGCAGCGGGCGTGCGGGAGCGCCCCCGCGCGGGGGCAGCCTTGCCACGCGCCGGACGCTTGGTCGGACGCTTGGAACTGGTACCCCGGGTGCGCGAACTCGAACTCTTCGCCGTGCCAGCGCGTGATGAACCGGAACGGGATGTGCTCGAACTGCGCGAACCCGGCGGGGAAGACGTACGGGTCGCCATGCTTGGACCTTAGTTCACAAGTCACACCAGCCCCATACATCACAGGAGCGTGTCGGCCGAGATCTGCCAGCGATGTAGTTGCCACCCCTGCGGGTCTTCCCGTGTGCCGTTTCCCACTTTAGGTTGATCAAAGATCACTCGGGCGTCTCGGTTCTGGGTGGCATCTCGGACGAGAGGAAACCCGACGTGAGACTCCTCACACACGGATTCGCGCTCGCGGTGGCGGCATCTGGCCTGGCGGTCGTGCCCCTCGCAACAGGGATCGCGACAGGGGCCGCGCACGCGGCAGACCCAACGCTGGTGCAACAACTCAAGGAGGAGGCGAGCGGCGGCCTGGAGCTACGCACCAACACCGCGACCGGAAAGCTCGGATTCGTAGCCGCGAAGGGCCGCGCTGCGGACCTGATGCCCGGTCAGGGAGCCGACAACGCGGCGTCCGCCGCCGCCAAGGTGGACGCTTACCTGGACCGCTACTCAGCTGCCTTCGGGGCCGCCGACGGCCAATTGGAGCAGCGGCGGGTCGACGCCTCCGCGGTCGGCTGGACGGTGTCCTACACCCAGACCTACAAAGGGCTCGACGTCTTCGGCTCCATGCTCAAGGCCAACGTCGACAAGAGCGGCGACCTGACCACGGTCAACGGCTACGCCGCCCCCGGACTCAGCCTTTCCGTCACACCCCGCATCACCGCAGCCGACGCCGGCCGACGAGCCGTCGAGGTCGTCAAGGGGGAACCCGCCCTCAGTGAGAACGGTGCAGCCGCCGACACGACCGGCGTCAAGGCCCGCACTCCAGAACTGATGGTCTATCGCCTCGGCGCCATCAAAGGCGAGCCCGGTAGGGCCGTTCTCGCCTACTCGGTCGAGGTCACCAACGAGAAGAACATCCGCGACATGGTGTTCCTCGACGCGGCGTCCGGGAAGCCGGTGAACCGCTACTCGATGGTCAACGACGCGTTGGACCGCGAACTCTACGAAGCCACCGGGACGCGGGAGGCGCCCGTGCTGACCCAGGTCTGGAAGGAGAACGACCCGTTCCCCGGCACCCTCAACAATGATCAGCAGAACCTGGTGAACTCTGCCGGTGAGTCCTACTGGCTCTACCGCAACGCGTTCGGTCGTGACTCCTACGACGGCGCTGGCGCAAAGATGCGCACCGTCAACAACGACCCGCGGATCAACTGCCCCAACGCCAACTGGAACGGCGTCACCACCAATTACTGCAACGGCGTCACCTCTGACGATGTCGTCTCGCACGAGTGGGGCCACGCCTACACCGAATACACCTCGGGCCTGATCTACCAATACCAGTCGGGTGCCCTCAACGAGTCCTACTCCGATGTCTGGGGCGAAACCCTCGATCAGATCAACAACCGCGAGGACGAGGGCGAGAACTTCACCACCAAGAGGACCGTAGGCGACTGCGACTCTGATGCTCCTGCGTCGCTCGACTTCAAGATCACGGCCCCGGCAGGAATTGCTGGACCGTGCTTCGCAATGGCGGCGATAGGCGCCAAGCCGTTCACGACCACCACGGTGACTGCCACCGTCGTCGTCGGCGTGGACCCTGCCAACCCGGCCGGACCCTCCACGACGGACGGCTGCACGCCCTTCACCAACGCGGCCGCCCTCGCCGGCAAGTGGGCCTACGTCGATCGCGGCACCTGCCCCTTCGCTACCAAGGTCGCCAACGCCAAGGCCGCTGGAGCCACCGGCATCGTCGTAGGCAACAACAACGTCGACTCACCGTCCGCCTTCACCGGTGACCCCACTATGTACGGCGCGATGGTCTCCCAGCTCGATGGCACCAAGTTCAAGACCGCCGGCGGTCCCGTCGGCGTGGCCGTCACGGCCGAGGACGTCTCAACGCGTCCCGTGACCACTCGTTGGCTGATGGGTGAGAAGTCGGAAGCCTTCGGTGGCGCGATCCGCGACATGTGGAACCCCACGTGTTTCGGCGACCCCGGGAAGGTGACCGACGCCCAATATGTGTGCGACCCGCTCAACTCCGACGCGGGCGGTGTGCACTCCAACTCCGGCGTGCCCAACCACACCTACGCCCTGCTTGTCGACGGCGGCACCTACAACGGCCAGAGCGTCACCGGCCTGGGCCTCGACAAGGCCGCCGCCATCTGGTGGCGCGCCCAGAGCGCCTACCTGACTCCGCAGTCCAACTTCTCTGACGCCGCTGACGCGTTCGAGCAGTCCTGCACGGATCTGGTGGGGGCACCGATCAAGAAGTTGACCACCGAGGCCAACGCCACTCCGGTCGACGCGGCTCCGATCGTCGCCTCGGATTGTGCGTCGGTGATCGCCGCCACCACGGCGACCGAGATGCGGACGGCCCCGGTGCGCTGCAACTTCCAGCCCGTGCTCCAGCCCGGTGCTGGTCCGTTGTGCGGCCCCGGTTTCGTCAACGATGCCCTCTGGACCGAGGACTTCGAGGACGGTCTGGCCGGTTGGACGGCCAGCAACGAGGTCGTCTATCCCGGTGGCATCCACGCTCCCTGGGAGTCGGTGGCCAATGCGCCCCAGGGTGCAGGTGCCCCGCACCCGAGCAAGGTGGCCTTCGGGCCGGCTCCCGCCGATGGTGTCTGCAGCGGCGGCGAGGGTGACTTCTCCAGCCGAGACTCCATCACCGGGCCGATTGTCGAACTGCCTGCCGATGTTCGCGCTCCGCGGATGTCGTTCGAGCATTACGTCGCTACCGAGGTGGGCTACGACGGCGGCAACGTCAAGGTAAGCATCAACGACGGGCCGTTCAAGGTCATCCCGGCCGAGGCCTACACCTTCAACGCCCCCGGCCAACTCGCTACCGAGGCCGACCAGAGCACCAACCCGCTCGCGGGTGAGCCCGGCTTCTCCGGCACCGACGGAGGCGAGGCCAAGGGCAGTTGGGGCGAGTCGCAGATCAACATCTCCGCACTCGGCGCTGCTGCGGGTGACACCTTGCAGTTCCGCTTCGACATCGGGCGCGACGGCTGCGGCGGGAACCAGGGCTGGTTCGTCGACAACATCAAGTTGGTCCAGTGCAAGCTGGCCACCGCGGTGACGGCGACCCACGAGCCTGAGCCTTCGACGTACGGCGAGGAGTCGTCGGTCAAGGTAAGCGTGGCTCGTGACGGCTCGGTCGGCCCGACGCCGACCGGCGAGGTCACCCTGACCGAGGGCGAGAGCGTGGTCGGCACCGGCACGCTGGCCGGCGGGAAGACAACGATCCCGCTGCCTGCGAATCTGGCGGTAGGTGTCCACACCATGACGGCCACCTATTCGGGCAACGCTTCGTTGGCGTCGTCGTCCACCGAGGTGACAGTCACGGTCGAGGCGGATTCGGAAGGCCCGGAAGCGGTCGAGTCCGATACCGACGTCGAGATCCATCCCGACAGGCCGCGCTACCAGCGTGACTTCTGGGTCGCCGTGAAGGTCGAGGCCGACGATGACTCCCGGGTCACCGGCGACGTGGTCGTCGAGATCGATGGCACCGAGGTAGGCAGCGGCCAATTGAGGCACGGTCGCTACCTGCTCAAGGTGACCAAGAACCTCAAGGTCGGCAAGCACAAGCTGGTGGCCACCTACGAGGGCAGTCCCACGGTGGAAGGCAGCCGCGACAGTCTGCGGTTCCGCGTGGTGCGCTGATCTGAGCCTCACGCCGAGAGCCCCGTGGACCTGCCCAGGTCCGCGGGGCTCTTCGGCGTGGGTGCCGACTCAGTCAGGCAACGGCATATCGGGCAACGTCAGGGTGAAGGTGCTGCCCTGCCCGAGCACCGACGCCACGTCGATCTCACCCCCGTGTGCCAGCACGATGCGTCGCGAGATGGCCAGGCCCAGTCCCGTGCCGGGGATGGACAGCGCTTCGGGGTTGCTGGATCGGTGGAAGGCCGAGAACAGGTGCGACTGGTCCACCTGGGAGATGCCGATCCCGGTGTCGACCACCGAGATCTTGGTGCCACCTTCCGTACGGTCGATCTCGACCCGGACCAGCCCACCGGGACGGGTGTACTTCACCGCGTTGTTGACCAGGTTGTTGACGACCAGGGCGAATTCGTCGGGGTCACCACTGATGGTTGCCCGTTCGCAGTGGCTGACCAACTCCAACTGCACCTGCCCTGCTTCTGCGAGCAACGCCACCAGTTCGAGGGCCGACCGGCAGATCTCAGCCGCGTCGACCTCGACTCGCACGGCCGCTTTGCGGTCCTGCACCCGGGAGTAGTCCAGGAGGTTCTGGACGAGTCGGTTGAGACGATCGGCGTTGCGCACGATCGCCGAGACCGACTTGGACTCGATCGCTGAGACCGACTTGGACTCGTAGATCTCGCCGAGCATCTCGGCCTGACCCATGATGGTGGTCAACGGTGTCTTCAACTCGTGGCTGATCGTGGCGATCAGCTCTTCCTTGTAGCGATCGACCTCGCGCAACTCTGAGACCAGGCGCTGCTCGGTCTCGAAGAGCCGGGCGGCGTAGACGCTGCGGCCGAGTTCACGAGCGATCTCGGTGATCGCATCAATCTCGAGGGCGTGCAACATCGTCCGGGTGCCCGAGAAGCCGATCACCAGATATCCGAGCAGTTCGTGGCCAACCCCCACAGGCACCACGGCCACCCGGAACGCACCGGCCGAGGTCATCATGTCCTGCAACCGAGGAAGACTCGTGGGCAGCAGTTCACACTCTTCGTCGCTGATGTGCACCATCACCGGCTCAGCACCGGGCCACGCTGCTGCCAAGTCGCTGCGCATGGCGGTCAACCGAGCCTCGGGCGGGTTGGGTTGCGGATAGCCCGCTGCGACACCATTGGCCAACTCCCCGTCGGGGTAGCAGCGGATCCACACCTGGACGGCGTCAAGGCCGCGGTGGATCGCCTCCGCCGCGGTGGACAGGATGCTGTCGAGACCCACCAGGCTGCCGGCCTGCGCGACCTCCTTGACGGTCGAGCCGAGCCGCACCTGCTCGGCGAGTTGCTCCCGCTGCTGAGCGTTGCTCAGCGCGAGGCCTGCCTGGACG
>JARICB010000259.1 GCA_029264225.1 Nocardioides sp.
TCGCGCGACTCGGCCTACCTGAGCGAGCAGACGCCGACCTTCCGCCGCCAGCGCGAGACCGCCAACGTCGCCGCCTGGGTCAACGCTGCGTTCGAGACCGAGCGCTCCACCCGCGAGCAGCGGCGTGCCTTCGTGCGTTACGCCGACCTGCTGGCCGACTGGCGCACCGCGCTGCACCGCGCCGGCGACCAGGCGGGGCTCACCTACAACGCCGACCTGACCGCGAGCCAGCCGCACGCGGTCGACGAGTTCATCGACGCGAAACTCAACCGCTCCGCGATCAGTTGGGACGACATCGCCGTCCCTACCCAGCTCCGCGATCTCGCCGACCGCACCTGGTCGGCGATGAACGACCTGGTCGAGGATCCGGACGACCTCGCTGCCATTGCGGAGCTCGCCGCTCTCCAGGGCGAGTATGCGGAGCTGTTCGACTTCTCCGAGGCGATCGCCATGGACGCGACCACGGCCCGGGTCAGCGAGGGCAAGCGTGAGGTGCGGCGCAAGAAGGACGCCCAGCTCAGTGACCTACGCCGGGAGTTGGCCGCCGCTCGGACGGAGATCGAGTCGCTGAAGTCGCACAGGTCGCGGGGGTTCTTCCGCCGCTGATCGGGCGCTCCCGGCTCAGGCCTCCCAGGGAGACGGCACCGGGAAGTAGGACTCCAGGAAGTCGGCGAGCATCTCATCCACGGCCGTGGCAGCGACGGCGAACTCGTGGTGGTCGCCGACGCAGAAGAAGTCCTGGTTGCGGGCCCGCAACTGCTTCAGTTGACGCTCCACGCGGGCGTTGGTGAGATCGACGAAAGCGTGCTCGGCGTGCGCCGCGAACGCCGTACCGGTAATCAGACCGTAGTGCTGGGCCAGCGACGACAGCAGCGACACGTCGCTCTCGCTGCGGAAGGGGGCGTGTGCCGTGTGGCTGAGCTCTTCGACGAACCGTTTGGAGATCTCGGTAAGCACCGAGACCCGCTGGGGGTGCGGTGAGTGGGCGAGCACCTGGGTAATGGTGACGCCGAAGGCGCTCTCGAGCAGTGCCCGGTTGTTGGCGGCCGCATATAGGAAGGGTTTGTCGGCCGACCCGGGCAGCCCGATCGGGTGGTCGCCGACGAAGGCCGCAAATGCGCCACCCGGGGAGAAGAAGAGCTCCGGGCGAGTCGGTCGAGCCAGGAAGACGTCGTCGTTGAGGTAGAGGAAGTGCTCGGCGAGGCCGGGAATGCGGTGCAGCGAGGTCTCGATGGCCTGCGAGTTGAAGGTCGGCAGGGCATCGGCGGGCAGGATGTCTCGGTGGTCGATCAGCCTCACGCCCGGGTGCTCGGCCAGCCAGTCGGGTCGCTGACCGGCAGTCACCAGGTAGATCTGGCGCACCCAGGGGGCGAACAGGTGCAGGCTGCGCATCGAGAATCGCAGTTCGTCGCGGCTGCGGAAACGGGCCGGCCCGGCGGCCTCGGGCCGTCCGGTGGAGCCGCCACGCGTCTCCCGGGCCGCGTTCCAGTCGGGGTCGTCGCCATCGACCCAGGTGTAGACCACATCGATCGGGAAGGTGACGTCGAACGGGGTGGGGGTGGCCGTCACCGCCAGCGTCGGCACTGTCACACCTGCCACGGTGGCGAGTGTCGTCGGGGTGTCGGCGGGCACGCGCTGGGTCCAGCGGTTGGGCCGGGGGGCGACCAGGGAGCCGTCCGGTAGCCGGTCCCAGAACTCGATCTCGACGCCGGCGTCCTCCGCGAGGTGTGAGCGTCGGCCCTCTGCACGGGGCCACGGCTCGAGCACCACGCGGTTGGGTGCCGCGTTGCGCAGGGACTCCACCAACTCCCTGGCAGGCAGGCGCCGCTCGGGCCAGCCGCGATCGCCCGGGTCGCGCAGGCAGAGGTGGTCGGGCGCCTCGGCGAGGCTCGCCAGCACCGCAGAGCGGTGTGTGGCTGGAACCACGACAGTGGGCGCAAGCGCGTCGTGGGTCGGGATCACGAACCAGCCTGGACCCGCCAGGTCGGCGGCTGCCACGCACAGTCGCAGGGCCTCGGCGCGGGCCTGGAGCGGGGTGATCAGTGGCGCCGGAGTCGGTGTGCCTTCCCGCGAGAACGGGGTGGCCGGCTGCCGGGTGCTGGAGGTGGTTGCGGCAGGTTGTCGCTTCGCTTCGACCAGCCGGGTGAAGAGGGTCTCCCACGTCTCGGCGATCGTGTCCGCGGCGTACTGCTCGGAGGCCGCGAGGGCACCGGCGCCAAGTGTGGTGCGGAGCGAGTCGTCGCTGGCCACGGCGTGCAGCGCGGCAGCGAGACCGGCCTTGGCGCCGGCACCGACGAGCAGGCCGCTGACGCCATGCGCAATGAGTTCGCGCGGGCCGGACGGGCAGTCGTAGCTGACGACCGGCACCCCTGCCGACATGGCCTCCTGCGCCACCAGCGGGAAGCCCTCGGTCTTCGACGACAGCGCACAGATGGCGGCGTCGGCCCATTCGGGTGCCATGTCGTCGACCGCGCCCGGGAGCTCGACCCGATCGGCGAGCCCGACCTTCGCGGCGTGTGCCAGGAGCTCGCCGCGCAGCGGCCCGTCTCCCAGGATCCGCAAGCGCCAGTCGGGCAGGTCCTCGGCAATCTGCTCGAACGCCCGGAGCAGGTGGATGAACTGTTTCTCCGCGACGATTCGACCCCCGCTCACGATGGTGCGCGAGGTCAGGTCGGAGCGTGGCTGGGCGGTGACCGGCAGCGGGTTGGGCATCACCACGAGCTCGGGGGCGACGCCGCCCAGTTCGGCACCCAGCCACTGCGCCGTGGATCGGGTCAGGAGCGCGACGGCAGCGACTCGAGGGGCGAAGGCGAGCAGCGGCTCCATGCCGCCGACCCGGTCTGCCGAGGAGCGGTGCTCCTGATGGACGATCGTGCTGCTGGCCGGCAACAACTGCACGGCCGCGGCCATCAACGCCGGCGTGACAGTGATGACCAGGTCGGCATCGAGGTCACGCAGTGCGGCCAGCGCGTCGTCGGTCAGCTCGGAGAACTGTCCGTCCCAGCGGCGGGGGATCAGCCGCGAGGGCCGCTTGGCGCGTGGGTCGGGGTGGCGTACGTCGGCCAGGTAGTCGACGGTGACCGTCTCGTCGATCGGGTAGTGGGCTCGGTCGGCGGATCGGGTCACCGAGACGAGCCGGACGTCGAGGTGGCCGCGTCGGGCCAGCGCGTTGGCCTGGGTGATCGCCGATCTCGACGTGCCGCCCATGCCGTCGAGGTTGAAGACCAGGAACGCCACCGAGAGGCGACTCGTGCGGCGCAGACGCGGGGCGAACTTCACGCCGTCACCCTAGTGCCGGCCGGCCGCTCAGAGACCGGTCACGCCCTCGCCGCCGCCGGCCTGCTCATCGAAGGTCTCGTGCTCGAGCAGGTGGAGGACCGGTACGCCGATCTTGCGGCGTGCCCGCGAGGCCCAGTCGACGTGGAAGAACTCGGCGACGATGTGCGGGCGAGTCAGGATGATCACCTCGCGGGCGTCGACCTCCTTGACCTTGTGGGCCAGGGCCTCGACGGGCGGTTCGGTGCTGACGGCTCCCTCAGCCCTGCCGCCGACCCGCTCGAGGGCAGCGATGGTGGTGGCGAGGTCGGCGGCGGAACGATCACGACACTCCTGGCGGACTGCCTCGAGGTCGACCTCACTCATCACCAGGGCAGGTGCGGCCATCACGTCTCCCGCACCCAGACTGCCCAGTGACGCCTCGATGCGTGCGGCGGCATCCTCCATCGGCACCAGGACGTGGTAGACGACCTGGTCGACGATGTCGCTGTGCAGGGAGCGCACCTGGGTGGCGTCGCTGGCCGACATCGCCTGCTCGACGAGGAGGACCACGTCGTAGGTCCCGATGCCGTCGTTGATCGAATCGTTGCCGTGCTCAGTCATTGACATCGCTCTCTGATGTGGGGTCCGCTCCACCCAAGACCCTAGCGAGGTCGTAGGACACGGGCTCCTCCAGTTGGTCGTATCCGCACGATTGGGGGTCGCGGTCCTCGCGCCAGCGCTTGAACTGCGCGGTGTGGCGGAACCGGCGACCATCCAGATGGTCGTACTTGACCTCGAGCACCCGCTCGGGGCGCAGGGGCGTGAAACTGAGGTCCTTGCCAGCGCTCCAGCGGCTCTGGGTGCCCGGCACCCGGTCGGGGTTGGCGGTCAGGAACTCCGCCCACCTGCCCCACGGATGCTCCTCGATCGGGCAGACGAGCGGCCGGAGCTCCTCGATCAGCTCCGCCCGCCGGACGGCGGTGAAGCTGGCGCTGACCCCGACGTGTTGGAGCTCGCCATCGGCGTACAGACCGAGCAGCAGGCTGCCCAGCAGCGGCTTCTCGGGCGTTGAGTTCTTGTGCTCGCGGTAGCCGGCGACGACCACGTCGGCCGTGCGCTCGTGCTTGATCTTGAGCATCGTGCGAGCGTTCTGCTGATACGTCGCGTCGAGCGGCTTGGCTATCACCCCGTCGAGACCAGCGCCCTCGAAGTCTTGGAACCAGCGTTCCGCCTCCGCAGGATCGCGGGTGGTGCGGGTCAGGAAACAGGGACCCCTCAGCCCGTCGAGTGCCTCGGTCATCGCTGCGCGTCGCTCGTGCAGCGGCCGATCGAGGTACGACTGGTCACCGAGCGCGAGCAGGTCGAAGGCCACAAAACCCGCCGGCGTCTTCTCGGCCAGCAGGTCGACCCGGCTCTTGGCGGGGTGGATGCGTTCTTGGAGCACCTCGAACTCGAGCCGGTCACCGATCGCGACGAACAGCTCGCCATCCAGCACGATCCGGTCGGGCAGTTGTTCCTTGATGGCGGCCACCACGTCGGGAAAGTAGCGGGTCAACGACTTGGTGTTGCGGCTGGTCAGCTCCACCTCGTCGCCGTCCTTGAAGACCACGCAGCGGAAGCCGTCCCATTTCGGTTCTATTTGTACGTAAGGAAGCATGGCGAGTGCCTTCTCCAGCGTCGTGGTCTTCGCCAGCATCGGGCGGATGGGCGGCATCACCGGAAGGTCCACGCTGCCAACGATAGTGGCTCGCGCGGGCGCTAGCCCAAGTCTGCTGGGCGCGCATCTCATGACAGCGAACGCCCGTTGAGGTCGTTCACCCGCTCGCGCCCGCGGATGTGCCAAGCCTGCGCGTGGTGGGGGACAACAGGGGCTCCCGCCCAGTTAACGGCACGGAGTCGTTGTAGCTACCGTTGCGGACGGCGGACGATCCGGGGCGGGCGA
>JARICB010000301.1 GCA_029264225.1 Nocardioides sp.
GACGTTGCGGGTGATCCGGATCCTCGACGGGTCGCTGCTGGATGCCGAGTCGTTGGCGCTGGTGCGCGAGATGGCTGCTGGTTCGGACTATCAGGTGTGGGTTGAGCGGGTTGCTGATGGGACTCGGTCGGGTGTTGTGATCGAGGACGGGGAGGTCGCGTCGTGACCGCCTCGAAGTGGTCGGACTGGCCCATGCTCGGCTTCGACACCGAAACCACCGGCGTCAACATCTTCGACGACCGCATCGTCCAAACCGCCCTCGTCCGCATCAACCCCGGCCACCGACCCGCCACAAAAACATGGCTCGTCAACCCCGGTGTCCCCATCCCCGACGGCGCCGCAGAAGTCCACGGCATCACCACCGAACGCGCAGTCGCCGAAGGTGGCGACCCCAAACAGATGCTCTACGAAGCCGCCGGCCAGTTGGCGCTCGCCATGGGCCGCGGAATCCCTATCGTGGGCATGAACCTCGCGTTCGACCTCACCCTGTTCGAAGCCGAATGCCAGCGGCACGGTGTCGACGGGCTCGCCGCACGACTCGGCCACGCCTCCAAGATCGCCCCCATCATCGACGTCGGGGTCCTCGACAAACAGGCGGACCCCTATCGCAAGGGCGGCCGGAAACTCGTCCAACTCTGCGAGGTCTACGGCGTACGGCACACCGGCGCCCACGACGCGACGGCTGACGCACTGGCCACGTGCCGTATCTGGCCCCTGCTGATGGCTAAGCACGCTCGGAAGGTCAAGGCGTCGTCGATCCAAGCCCTGCACCAGTCGCAGATCGGGTGGCGGCAGTCGCAGGCCGACGGGCTGCGGGCCTACTTCGACAAGAACGGCACCGAACACGACGGCGTGTGTGGCGAGTGGCCTGTGCACCGTGCGTGTGCCCCTGCCCTGGTCGGGGGTGCCCGATGAGCGCGCAGTCGGTGTGGCAAGAGAACGCCGCCCGGTTCGCTACGACCCGCGAGTCCGTCGACGCACTACTCGATGTGCGCCGCCGGGAAGGGACACGGCAGGCCCTCGATGCCCTCCGTGCCGGGAACCGGGCACGTGCGCACTTCGCGTTGCAGCGTTCGTTCCATGACCAGCTGCAGATCGCTGGTCTGGCTACTGCCGGTCATCCGGTGGGGGCTACCGCATCCGCGGCTGTGTCGCCTGTGGTGCGGCTTCGTACGGGCGGCCGCCACGCCGCCGTCTATCCGACCCTTGAGGAGTCCTGATGTCTTTCACCATCACCACCGAATACGTCACCCAGACCTGCTGCCACGAAGGCTGCGGCGTCGAGTTCGCGTTCACCCGCGCCTACTACAACGTCGTCGCGACCGACCACCGCTGGTGGTACTGCCCCAACGGCCACCAGCAGCGATACGCCGGCAAGACCGATGCTGAGAAGCGCCTCGACCAGGCCACACAGAGAGCCGACAGGCTCGGGACACTCCTCCGCGCCGAGCAGGACCAATCCCAGGCCGCACAGCGTGAAGCGGCCGAGTCGAAGGCATCCGAGGTCCGGATCCGTTGGCGTGTCGGGAACGGTGTCTGCCCTTGCTGCCAGCGCACGTTCCCTGGCCTCGCTGCCCACGTCGCGTCGAAGCACCCCGAGTTCGTGACCCACGACCTCGACCGGCTCTCGACCCGTCAGCGTGAGCTGCTGGCCACGCTCCGCAAGGCCACCGAGGACGCCGACGCCGCGGTGATCGACGCCCGCGACATCGGCGCCCACATGAACACCGTCCGGTCGCTGGTCACCCGCGGCCTGGTTGCGCAGGTCGAGTACGACCGGATCGCGTTGACCGAGGCCGGATGGCCCCTCGCTGAGCAGGCTGCCCGATGAGTACGTCGACGCCGGGGTGTGGGTCGAACAGCGAGACCCGCAAACGAGAAGCCGCCAAGGCCGAGAACGCCGCCCACACTCAGGGCGAGATAGCCGCGATCCTCACAGAGAACCTGAACCTCGTGGCGCCGCTGCGCCATATCTTCGGAGAGCCCGGACAGGAGATGGTCGACGCGCTGGAGGTACTGCTGGCCCAAGAGGTTGAGCGCGTCGCTCACATCCTCGCCGCCCGTGAGGCTGCCGCTGAGAAGCGTGGTCGCGTGGGGCTTTTTCGGGATGTGTCCGACGCACTACCGGGGCACCACCCGGTGACCGTGGCCGCCCGCGCCCGCGCCCGCGCTGACGCCGAGGCCAGCGCATGACGACCCCGGCAGGCACCGAGAGCCGCGCGGCGCTGACCACGGCCGAGCAGCAGTCCATCGTGGATGAAATCAAGACGCCCTACGATCCGCGAGCCAGAGAGCAAGTATTCCTGAACGTCGAGACCATCCTCGCCGCCCGCGAGGCTGCCGCTGAGAAGCGTGGTCGCGTGGAGGCGCTGCGGGAAGCGGGCGACGAGCTGTGGCGCGTCTTCCTGCGACTGCCGCGCACGCCTTCACCGTTGGGTGACTACCTCCAGCGCCGCATCGCTGCGCTCCGTGCTCGCGCTGACGCCATCGAGGGGACGACCTCCAATGAGTGACGCCGAGAGCCGCGTGAAGATCCGGCAGGGTGCCCTCTCTGGTCGGTACTACGCGATCACGAAGTGGCACATGGAGGGCGCCTCCATGGTCGCGGACGAGAAGCAGGACGTGACCGACGACGTCGAGGCCATCCTCACCGCCCGTACTGCCGACCTGACACGGGAACTGGCCGAAGCGAAGGCCGAGATTGAGCGCTACTCCGACCTTGAAGAAGCGCACGGGAGGGCGATCCTCGACCTTGCTGACGCCGACGATGCTCACGCTGGGCTGGTCACGGCGATGGAGAGGCTGGCGGCGGAGTGGGCCGCTACGCCAGAGCCGCCCAGCGAGGAGTACGAGGGCACGCAGGAGGGACAATGGGCGTTCGGGGAATGGTTAGCGACCACCGACAACGCCCGCTCCCTGCGCACCGCCCTCGCTGACGCCGAGGCCAGCGCATGACGACCGCCGAGACCCGCGTGGTGACCCCGCAGGTCGTCCACCCCATCGACGTCGAATTCTGCCCCCGCTGCTCAGCCGGCGCCGACCACTTCGAGCACCACTACGACCACCTCTCACGCGACCGTCAACCCGGCGAGGAGAACCAGTGAACACCACACCCGAGCCCACGACAGTCCCCTTCACCTGGGACTCCCCCACATGGGGCCAACCCGGCCACAACATCCACCACGGCACCACCGACGACCTCGGCGACCACGGCCGCCACACCGAAACCGGAGATGACCAATGACCACCATCCTCGCGATCGACCCAGGAAGCACCGACTCCGCCGACGTCGTCATCGACCACACCACCCGACGCCCCCTCAAATTCGGGAAGATCCCCAACCTCGAACTCCGCGACCGCCTCTGGACCGCCGCACACTACGCCATCGAAGCCGATATCG
>JARICB010000310.1 GCA_029264225.1 Nocardioides sp.
GGGGGGGGGGGGCACCCCCCCCGGGGGGCGGGGGGGCGGGGGGGGGGGGGGGGGGGGGGGGGGCTGGGAACGGAGCTGCGTCAGCGCAGCCCGGCCAGCCATGGCGCCACGACGAATGTCGTCGGGAGCACGACCACGCCCACGGCGGCAAGGGTGACGAGTACCGCCTGCAGTGGCCGGGCCGACGCTTGGAGCAGGTCGATCCGGTCGACCACGTCACCCGCCGCACCCAGGGTCGCGGCAGGCGTTGCGCCCCCGGCCAGACCGACCAGCGCCCGGGCCAGCGGCTGGGCGCCGACCTCACGCACGGCGCGTCGATCCGCCAACACCTCTACCAGGGTGCGCACCTCCCGCAGCGCCGACGCCGACGAGACCCAGCGCGGGAAGGCCCGGTGCAGCACCGAGAACGCCTCGAGCACCAGGTCGTGGCGCGCGCGCAGGTGGGCGTGTTCGTGGGCCACCACCGCGGCAAGCTCCTCCGGCGCGAGCCGGTCGAGCGCTCCTTGGGAGACCACGACCCGCGACGACTTCAACGACGGCACGCAGTAGGCCAACGGCTGCTCCGTCTCGAGCACCGACAAGCGGCCTCGGCGCCGGGTAAGCAGGTCGAGCTGCTCGCGGTGGTGGCGCCGGAGGGCTCGCAGCGACGTACCGACCCGATGGCCGGACATCCCCAGCCGCACGACGACCACCGAGGTCACGACCAGCGCCAACACTGCCGGCGTACCCCATCCCTGGAGTGTGGCCAGCGACAGTCCGGCGCCGAGGGCGGAGAGGACCGCCGCCAGGGCGACGCCCTGCCACAGCAGCATCGTGGCGGCCGGCGTACGCCGCAGCCACGTCGCTCGGGCAAGCAGCGCCGGCACCGGTCCGGCCAGCAGTACGGCGAGCACGGCGAGCAACCAGGGCGTCTGGTTCATCGCCGTCGTCAGGGTCCTTCGAGACGGGCGAGCGCCACCCGTAGGGCCGCGACCTCGCCCTCCGAGGCGTCCTCGACAAAGGCCACCAGCGCCGATTGTCGGTCGTGGCTGCTGAAGTCGTTGAGGGTCTCGTTGAGCAGTTCGGCGACCATCTCGCTACGACTCGCGCGCGGTCGGTAGTGATAGGCGCGACCGTCGCGGCGCTGGACGATGTGCGCCTTTCGACTGAGTCGCTCCATTACAGTCATAACTGTTGTGTAGGCCACATCCCGTTCAGGGCGCAGGGCGCCATGCACATCGCGCACAGTAAGCCAGGCATGGGGTTCGGCGTCCCAGAGGACGTCAAGCACTGCTCTCTCGAGGTCTCCGTAGCCCATGTCCCAAATATACCTACGGGTCATCACGTACTACTGTTTGTAGGACTACTACAGCCCGTCGTAGCAAACCTTGGTCGCACAAGACATCTGGAGAACCATGGACGTCCTCGATATCGCGCGCATCCAGTTCGGCGTGATCACCGTCTACCACTACATGTTCGTTCCGCTCACGATCGGTGGCACCGCGCTGATCGCGATCATGGAGACGATGTGGCTGCGGACCAAGAACCCCGACTACCTACGCCTGACCAAGTTCTTCGGCAAGCTGCTGCTGATCAACTTCGCGATCGGCGTGGTGACCGGCATCGTCCAGGAGTTCCAGTTCGGGATGAACTGGTCTGACTACTCGCGCTTCGTCGGCGACGTCTTCGGCGCCCCGCTGGCGGCCGAGGGACTGTTGGCGTTCTTCCTGGAGTCGACCTTCCTCGGCCTGTGGATCTTCGGCTGGGACAAGCTGCCCCGCGGCGTGCACGCCGCCTGTATGTGGATCGTGCACCTCGGCACCCTCGCGTCGGGCTGGTTCATCCTGGCCGCCAACTCGTGGATGCAGCACCCGGTCGGCTACCGCTTCAACCCCGAATCGGGTCGAGCCGAGATGACCGATTTTGCTGCCGTGATGTTCAACAAGGTCCAACTGGTGACCTTTCCGCACGTCATCTTCGCCGCCTACATGACGGCCGGCGCCGCCATGGTCGGCGTCGCAGTCTGGCTGTTCATCCGTCGCCACGACGACCGCGAGATGTATCGCAAGGCCATCCGCCTCGGCGCGGTCGTGACCCTGGTCGCGGGGATCGGCGTGGGGATCACTGGTGACATCCAGGGCAAGATCATGACCGAGGTCCAGCCCATGAAGATGGCTGCGGCCGAGGGTCTCTACGAGACCTCAGAGAAGTGCGCACCCTTCTCCCTGTTCACCGTCGGCACCCCCGACGGCAAGGAGGAGAAGTTCGCCGTCACCGTGCCGTGCCTGCTCTCCTTCCTCGGCACCGGAAGCTTCGATGGCCGGGTCGAGGGAATCAACGACCTTCGCGAGCAGTACGAACAGACCTACGGCAGCGACCCCGGCGCGTCCTACTACACGGCCGGCGAATACACGCCGATCATCCCGATCACCTACTGGACCTTCCGCTTCATGATCCTGATGGGCCTGCTCGCTGCTGCCGGTGCCGCGCTGCTGCTGTGGGTGACCCGCGGCGGACGCACCCCCACGGCCCGCTGGCTCGGCACCCTGGGCCTGTCTCTGCCGCTGATCCTGATCCTGGGCAACTCGTTCGGCTGGATCTTCACCGAGATGGGTCGACAGCCGTGGGCAGTCTTCGGGCTGATGACGACCGACCAGGCCGTCTCACCCGGGGTGTCGGTCTTCGAGGCCGCGACCTCCCTGATCGTGCTCACCGTGATCTACGCCGTCCTGGCCGTGATCGAGGTAGGGCTCCTCGCCAGAACCATCAAGGCCGGCGCCGAGCCGTTCGTCGAGCCGCCGGACCCCGGCGGCGAGCAGTCCGACGACGCCCCCCTCGCCTTCGCCTACTGAGTCCCGAGAAAGAGAACTCCAATGGAACTCACCACCATCTGGTTCATCGTCATCGCCTTCCTCTGGATCGGCTACTTCGCCCTTGAGGGCTTTGACTTCGGCGTCGGAATTCTGTTGCCCGTGCTCGCCAAGAACGACAAGGAGCGGCGAGTCATGATCAACACCATCGGCCCGCTCTGGGACGGCAACGAGGTCTGGCTGCTCGTCGCCGGCGGCGCCACGTTCGCGGCGTTCCCGCACTGGTACGCCACCCTCTTCAGCGGCTTCTACCTGCCGCTGCTGCTGATCCTGGTGGCCCTGATCGTGCGCGGTGTTGCCTTCGAATACCGGCACAAGCGCCCCGAGGCCAAGTGGCAGTCGCGCTGGGACACCGCCATCACCGTCGGTTCGGCGATCCCCGCCCTGCTGTGGGGTGTCGCCTTCGCCAACATCGTGGCCGGCGTGCCGATCGATGCCGACATGGAGTTCACCGGCAGCCTGCTTACCCTGCTCAACCCGATCGGTCTCCTCGGCGGCCTGGTGACGTTGAGCCTGTTCGTCACCCACGGCGCCACCTTCATCGCTCTCAAGACGGTCGGCGACATCCGGGTCAGGGCTCGCGCCCTGGCGTGGCGCAGCGGCCTGGTGGCGGCCGTTCTCGCCGTGATCTTCCTGGTCTGGCTCCAGGTGCTGACCGGGTCGCCCGCCTCGGCGATCGTGTTCGTGATCGCGGCGCTACTGCTGGTGCTGGGTGTCGTCATGGCCTACGTCGGCCGTGAAGGCATCTCGTTCGCCGGCACCTTCGGCGCGATCGTCTTCGCGGTCGCGGGCATGTTCGTCGCACTGTTCCCCGACGTGATGCCGTCCTCGACCAACGTCGCGTTCAGCCTGACGACCACCAACGCGGCGGCCACGTCCTACACGCTGACGATCATGACGTGGATCGCCGTCGTCTTCACCCCGATCGTGCTGAGCTACCAGGCCTGGACCTACTGGGTCTTCCGCAAGCGCATCGGCACCCACCACATCCCCACCGCGGAGCTGGCCTCCCAATGACACCGCAATGAAGCCGCTCGACCCGGCAGTGCTGTCGCACCTGGCGCCGGCGCGCAGGCCCTTGGTGGTCGCCACCTCGGCGAGCATCCTGGGCGGCGTGCTGCTGATCGCCCAGGCGTGGACGATCGCCAGCCTGATCGTCGGGCTGTCCCGGGGCGAGTCGATCGCGACGGCCGCACTGCTGAGCGTCGTGGTGTTCGTACTGCGTGGGGTGTTGGGGTTGGTGGTCGACCTCGCCACTACGCAGGCGGCCGGCACGGTCTCCACTGCACTGCGGGGTCGGGTACTGCGAGCCAGCCTCGGCGACCGGCGCCGCACCGGCGAGTTGGCAGTGCTGCTCACCCGTGGCCTGGCCGCCACCGAACCGTGGTTCACCCGCTACCTGCCGGCCTTGGTGGTCGCCGGATTCGTACCGGTCCTGACCGTCATCGTGATCGTCGTGCTCGATCCGCTCAGCGGGCTCATCGTGGCGCTGACCGTGCCCCTGGTACCGGTCTTCGCCGCGCTCGTCGGGATGGCCACCGGTGACCGGGCCCAGCGCCAGTGGCGGCTGCTCCAATCGTTGTCGGGGCACTTCCTCGACGTCGTCCGCGGCCTGCCGACCCTGGTCGCGCACCGCCGCGCCGATGCCCAGGTCGACACGATCCGCGTCGTCACCCACCAACACCGCTTGGCCAGCATGTCCACCCTGCGGCTCGCCTTCGCCTCCTCGCTCGTGCTGGAGCTGCTCGCGACCCTGTCGGTCGCCCTGGTGGCGGTCAACGTCGGCCTACGGCTCGCCGGCGGCTCGCTCGGCTTCGAGACCGCCCTCGTGGTGCTGCTGCTTGCCCCGGAGGCCTACTGGCCCGTACGTCGCGTCGGAGCCGAGTTCCACGCCGCGGCCGAGGGCACGGCCGCGTTCGCCGAGGTCGATCTGGCCCTCGACGGCGCCCGTCCCGCCAGCGGCGTACGGATCGAGAACGAGACCGGCATCGTGCTTGACGAGGTCACCCTGGGGTGGGGTGAGACCCCGGTCATCTCCGGGCTCAGCGAACGCTTCGGCATCGGTCTGACCGCGGTGGTGGGCCCATCGGGCTGCGGGAAGTCGACGCTGCTGGCCGCGATGGTCGGCGAGCTGACTCCGATGGCCGGCAGCGTGCGCATCGCCGGTCACGATCATCGCGATGACTGGCGTCCGTTGGTGGCCTGGCTGCCTCAGCGACCGTGGCTGACCGCAGGCACCGTGGCGGAGAACCTCCGACACGGCGAACCGTCCGCTACCGATGCCCGACTCTGGCACGCCCTCGAGCGCGTCGACCTGGCCCACGTCGTGCTTACCCTCCCCGAGGGGCTGGAGACCGAACTCGGCGAGGACGGCGCTGGCCTCTCGGCCGGCGAACGGGCCCGCCTCGCGATGGCCCGCGTGCTGGTCAGCGAACGCCCCGTCGTACTCCTCGACGAACCCACCGCCCACCTCGACTCCGAGACCGAGGCGGTCCTGGGCCGGGTCATCGCCGAACTTGCGCAGTCACGCACCGTGGTGGTCGTCGCGCACCGACCGGCCCTGGTCAAGCTTGCCGATCGGGTGATCCACCTCGACACCCTCTCCTCGCCACAGGGCCCCGCCCGGCCGAGCATCACCACCCTGCC
Source organism: Nocardioides sp. (assembly GCA_029264225.1). Taxonomy (GTDB): domain Bacteria; phylum Actinomycetota; class Actinomycetes; order Propionibacteriales; family Nocardioidaceae; genus Nocardioides. The sequence continues at coordinate 5,496 of JARICB010000310.1, forward strand.
CGAGATGGCGGAGTGGAAGCCGTCTCGTCGTGCCGACGTCGGAGCCATCGCTCTCGGTGCCCTCTCGTCGGCCTCCGGCGTCGCCCTGACCGCGACCGCCGGCTGGCTGATCACCCGCGCTTCCACCCAGCCGCCGGTGCTGACCTTGATGGTCGCAATCGTCGGTGTGCGCGCGTTCGGCCTGGCCCGGCCGGTGCTGCGATATGCCGAGCGGCTGCTCTCGCACGAACAGGCACTGGGTCGCCTCGCCGAGCGACGTGCGGCCGTCTACGCCGCACTGATCCCGCTGGTGCCTGGACGACTGGGCGCCGCCGGCCGCCGGCGCGGCGACCTGCTCACCTCGCTGGTCGACGACGTCGATGCCCTGGTCGACGAGCGGGTCCGGGTCCGGGTGCCGCTGTGGACCGCCGCCCTGGTGGCGGCCGCCGCCGTCCTGTTCAGCGCCCTGACCGCGCCACGCGCTGCACTGGTGGTCGTCGTGCCCATGCTCGTCACCGTGCTGGCGATCGTGCCGGTTGCCCGCCGCGCTGCCCGACACGAGCGTGACTACGTCGCCGCCCGGGCTCGGGTCGGCGAGCTCGTCGAGGCGACCCTGACCGACGCCCGTCAACTGGTGGCGTGGCAACGTGCCCAGGCCGCCATCGATGAGGTGACCGAC
>JARICB010000341.1 GCA_029264225.1 Nocardioides sp.
TCGCGCATCGCGGCGTTGACCGACTTCTCGGAGTTCCTGGCCTGCACCAGGAGGCCACCGAACAGGGCGCCGAATCCCAGCAGGTGGAGCAGCAGCAGCACGAGGCGAAGTGTTTCCATGACCGAAGACTAGTGCTCGGCCTTCTTCTTCGGGCGGGCTGTGCGCTTCGGGGTGGGCCGGACCACGAGGACCGGACAGGGCGCGTAGTGCTGCACCCGTTGGGCGGTGCTGCCCATCAGCACGGTCTCGCTCAGTCCCCGACTACCGGCGGCGACGACGATCAGCCCGGCGTCGTACTGCTTGGCGGCCTTGATGATCTCGTTGGCCGGGGATCCGCTGCGCAGCCGCCGGTGCACCTTCGGACCCCAGCCGGCGAACTGGTCGGCGATCACCGTGACGGCGCTTTGCGCCGCTTCGCGAAACGACAGGGCGGCAAGGGTCTCCTCGCTCGCCGAGAGTTCGTTGGCGAACGCGACCGCCGCGAGTGGGCGCAGCACAGCAACTACCGAGATGTCGGAGATCTTGGTCGGGTCGGCGAACGACTTGAACTTCTTGGCGGCCGCGAGCGACTGCCGGGATCCGTCGGTGGCAACGATCACGTGCATGTCAGGCTCCTGAGGTCGGGTCGGGTTGTTCGTCGTCGGTGGCGTTGCGGTCTTCGCGGTGCCCGAACACCGTCTCCGCGACGTAGAGCGATCCACCGACAGCCAGCAGGCCGGCACACCACAGCAACGAGGTCGGGTCGTCGTAGATCACGTAGCCGAGAAGCACCAGGTTGCCCAGAATGCCCAGCCACAGGAGGGCGGTGTTGGCCCGAAAGGTCTCACCCGAGTCACTCGTCCCCCGCAATTTCAGGCAGGCAACGATCACCAGGGCGTAGATGAACAGGGTGAACACGACGGTCACCAACGCCAGCCGTTCCACCACGTCCACGCCGACCCCGGCCTCCTGGAGCAGCTTGCCGACGCCGAGCAGACCGATCACGACGGCTGCGGCGAAGATCAGCGCTACCCACGGACTGCGTCGCACCCGGTGGATCCGGGCGAACATTCCCGGTACGACGTCCTCGCGCGCCATTCCGTAGAGGATGCGCGACTCGGTCACGACAGCGACCAGCGTCGTGTTGGTGATCGCCACCATCGCGATCACCGCGAACAGCGTCGTCATGATGCTGGTGGGCACCGGCAGGATGCCGGACTTGACGACCTCGAGCAGCGCCGTGTCGGACTCGGCCAAGGTGTCGATCGGCACCGTCAGCGCGGCAGTCGCGGCCACGAGTACGTAGATCACGCCTGCGGTAAGCATTCCGCCGATCAGGGCCCGAGGGAACGTTTTCGCCGGCTCGACGGTCTCCTCCGCGACGTTGGCGGCGTTCTCGAAGCCGGTCATCGCGAAGAAGGCCAGGGCAACCCCGGCGACGATGGCGAACGTCGGGCTGCCATCGGCGTTGAACTCGCTCAGCCGGGCGAAGTCGGCCTTGCCCTCCGCGACGTACCAGACTCCGCAGATCAGCACGATGATCAGCCCGCCCACCTCGACGAACGTCATCAGCATGTTGATCACGACCGACTCGGTGATGCCGATGAAGTTGACCACCGCCAACATCAGGATGAACACGACGGCGACGAAGAGTGCGGGTGGCAGCGACCAGATCTCGGCGAAGTAGCCGGAGAAGCCGGTGGCGAGAGAGCCGGCAGCGGCGAAGCTCGCCGAGAGCATGCAGATGGTGACCAGGAACGTCAGCGGCCGGCTGCGGAAGGCCTTGTTGACGTAGAGCGCAGCGCCAGCCGCCTGCGGGAACTTCGTGACCAGTTCGGCGTAGGCGAGGCCGGTAATGGTGGCCAGGCTGATCCCTACGGCGAAGGCGATCCAGAAGGCGCCACCGACGGCGGCCGCGACCAGCCCGATCAGCACATAGATGCCGGAGCCGAGCACGTCACCGAGGACGTAGAAGAAGAGCAGGCGCCCGGTGATGGACCGTTTCAGGCCGTCATCGTCGAACTCAGCTGCGTGATCCTGCGTGGTGTTGTCGGCCACGAGCATGCCTTTCCGGGATGGGAGGTGCACCGACCCCACCGCCATCCGGCCCAGATGTCAAAGGTTCTACCTACAAAAGGCGGCGATCCGAGGCCCACCGGGTGAGCTCGTGCCGGCTCGAGAGTTGGAGCTTGCGCAGTGTCGAGGACATGTGCGTCTCGACCGTCTTGACCGAGATGAAGAGTTCCTTGGCAACCTCCTTGTAGGCGTAGCCACGGGCGATCAGGCGCATCACCTCGCGCTCACGCTCGGTCAGCCGGTCAAGATCCTCATCCACGGCGGCCACGTCGATGGAGCCGGCGAACGCATCGAGCACGAACCCGGCCAGGCGCGGCGAGAACACCGCGTCCCCGTCGGCGATCCGGCCGATGGCGCTGACCAGTTCGGGACCGGTGATGGTCTTGGTGACGTAGCCACGGGCTCCGCCGCGGATGGTGCCGATGACGTCTTCGGCGGCGTCCGAGACCGACAGGGCCAGATAGCGCGCGTCGGCGTAGGGCATCCGACGCATCACCTCGGCGCCACCACCGCCGGGAAGGTGCACGTCGAGGAGTACGACGTCGGGTCGGGTCTCGCGAATGGCCGCGACGGCCGTGTCGACATCGGCGGCTTCCGCGACGATGTCGACGACCCCGGCGCCTTCGACGGTGAGCTCGGATCGCACGCCTGCGCGAAACATTGCGTGGTCATCGACGATGACGACACGCACGGGACGGCCGGTGGTGGACTCGCTCATGCGGATTCCTTACTGGTCAGCGGCAGGTGCAACCGCACTTCGGTACCTTCGCCCGGCGCGGAGACGACGGTGCCGCTCCCGCCGTGACGCGACATCCGATCAATGATGCTGCCACGTACGCCGCGGCGGTCCTCGGCAATGCCGGTCGGATCGAAGCCGGTGCCTCGGTCGCGCACGAAGACATCGACGGCGTCGGCCAACACCTCGGCGTAGACATCGATGCGGGTCACGCCCGCATGCTTGGCCGCGTTGGTCAAGGCCTCGCGTGCTGCGTTGGTCACCGGCTTCAGCGTCTCGGTCATCGCCACGTCACCGACCGAGACCACGTCCACGGCCAGCGCGTAGGTGTCCTCGATACCCGCTGCGATGGCCCGCAGCTCACCGGCGAGGGTGGCCTCGGGGCCAACCGAGTCGAAGAGCCAGGACCGGAGTTCACGCTCCTGCGAACGGGCCAACCGAGCAACGGTGAGGGCATCGGTGGAGTTCTTCTGGATCAGCGCAAGCGTCTGGAGCACCGAGTCGTGCAGATGGGCTGCCATGTCGGCCCGCTCCTGCGAGCGCACCCGCTCGGCCCGCTCCGCGCCGAGATCATGCACCAGGCGTAGCCCCCACGGGCCGACGACGATCGCCAACCCGATCACCCCCAACAGCCCGGCCACGAACACGGGTCCGGCGAAGGCGAAGGTGCCGCTCCACAGTGCGAACATGACCAGCGCGGACACGATCAGCGAGAGACCGGCGAAGACGCGCAGGTAGGCCGCCCACCCGCCGCCGCCGAAGACCGCACGAAACGGATCGATACGTCCCGAGGAGTCGAGCCAGCGCTCCCGCTGGGCCTCGTCGGCCTGCCGCCACAGCAACGCCACTCCCGCGACGGCCACCACCGCCGGCCAGAACAGCGCTCCCTGACCGAAGACCGCCTCGAAGCCGAGGACCGCCCCCAGCAAGAGGGCGCCGAGCACGACCGCCGACCCTGTGTCGCGGAACCGCGCGACCCGACGGGGCCGCTTGCCTGTACGGGTGGCGCTGCCGAGACCGGGAGCCGACTCCTCGAAGTGGGCGGCGGCGGGCAGGAAGATCCACAGCGCTGCGTAGAGCATCAGTCCCAGGCCGCCGAGCACGGAGAGCACCACGAAGCACGCACGCACACCCAGCACGGGAACGCCGAGGTGCTGGGCCAGGCCGCCGCAGACACCGCCGGCGATCGGCGCCTCGATGTCGCGGGTCGCTCGGCGAAACTCGCGTGGGGTCGTGGTGCTCGTCATGGTGGCTCCATCGTCGCAGGCCATCGAGCCGTCCACCATGAGGTTCGCCCCCCAGTGGACCCTGAGACCCGCCGCCCGTCCTGCGGGCCCGGTCAGGGTCGTCCCCGATGGCGCGCAGACAGCCGAGCGCCAAGACTGGGGCCATGACCAACCCCACTCCTCCTCCCTCGCCGACCGGCAGCGATCCCGGTCCGGCCCAGGAGGGCCCACGGGTCACACGCCACGACGTCTTCGACCTGGGCCGCCTGCGCCGCGACACCTCCGACAGCCGAATCGCCGGAGTCGCCTCCGGCCTGGCCCGGCACCTCGACATCGACCCGATCATCGTGCGGGTCGCGCTGGTCGTGTTGGTCTTCTTCGGCGGCGCCGGCCTGCTGTTGTACGTCGCCTGCTGGGTCCTGGTGCCCGAAGTGGGGACGGATGCCCGGCCGTTCGGCCTCGACGACCGCAACCGCAACGTCGCTCTGCTAGGGGTCGGCGTCTTCACTGCGCTGGCCGCGGTCGGCGACTGGGCCGGCGCGTTCTGGTTCCCGTGGCCGCTGGCCATCGTGGTGCTGTTGATCGCCTGGTTCTTCTCCCGGCGCGACCACGCAGGGGAGACCTACAACGGACCAGCCGGCACGATGTCACCGACCTACCAAGGACCAACTGCTTCGACGCCGCCGATGTACTACGGGCCGCCGGCCCCGACGCCGCCGATGTACACCCCGACCATCCAACCGCCGCCGCGATACGTGCCCGAGCCGCGCCGGCGGGGGCCGGTCCTCTTCTGGTCAGCGCTCGCGCTGATCGCAATTGCCATCGGCACCCTGGGCGTCATCGACGTGGCGGGCACCGACGTGCCTCTTCCGGCCTATCCCGCACTCGCGCTGGCCGTGACCGGTGTGCTGCTGGTGGTGGGTGCTTTCTGGGGCCGCGCCGGAGGGTTGATCCTGCTCGGCCTCACCTTGGGTGCACTTACGTTGTCCAGCACGGCGATCACCCACTTCGACCGCGACGAACTGAGGTTCGCGCCGACCCGGGCCGCGGATGTCTCCCGCAGCTATGACCTCAAGGCCGGCGAACTCGTCCTCGACCTCTCCGGGGTGAGGGACATCGACGAACTGGACGGGCGCGCCATTGCGGTCGACGGAGGCCTCGGCGCCATCGAGGTCATCGTCCCGGCAGGGCTGAACGTCTCCGTCGATGCCACCGCGGCCATCGGCGAGGTCGATCTTTTCGGCCAGGAGAGCGGTGGCCTCGTGGTGGAGCGGCACGACGTCCTGGCCAGCGGCAACGCGAGCGGCGACGCACCCACCATGACACTCACCATCGACCTCGGCCTCGGCCAGGTCATCGTCCGTGAACAGTGAGGACCTCTCATGACTGATCAGCCCGACGAAACCTTCACCGACGACTTCGAGCCGCTGCAGGCCACCGAGTCGGGGCCGCGCAACGACTCCGGCTGGCACCCGGTCAACATCGGCCATCTGGTCATGGGCGTGGCGTTCCTCGGCCTGACCGGGGTCTGGGCGCTCTTCGAGGCCGGCCTCGTCGAGGCCGACCAATTGCGCTGGTTCATGCCGATGCCGTGGCTCCTGGCTGGCTTGGCCGGGCTGCTGGGGGTCGTCCTGGCGGGCAGGCGTCGCCGCATCGGCGAACCGTGGACGTAGGGCGAAAACGATTGGCTCCCGACCCCCTCGAAAACGTACGCTGGGCCGAGTGCGTCAACTCCCCGTCCCCGATCCCGGTATCGCCGATCATCGCTCACCCGGACGGTTCCTCCTCTGGCTCGCGCGTGGCCAGTTTCGCACCCTGCTGGGCGGCATGGCCTTCGGCATCATCTGGATGTCCTGCCAGGCCGTCATGCCGGCCGTGCTCGGCCGCGCGATCGATCAGGGCGTCGCGGCCAAGGATCAGGAGCAGTTGTTGTTCTGGGCCGGGGTCATGCTCGGGATCGGTCTGCTCCAGGCGGTCGCGGGCATCATGCGCCACCGGTTCGCGGTCACCAACTGGCTGACGGCCTCCTACCGTGTCGTCCAGCTGACCACCCGGCAGACGGTCCGCCTGGGCGGTTCGTTGCCACGCAAGGTCAGCACCGGTGAGGTCATCGCGATCGGCACCAGCGACCTCGACCACCTCGGGAACGTGATGGACGTGTCCGCACGGTTCGTCGGCGCCATCGTCTCCTTTCTGCTGGTGTCGGTGATCTTGTTGACTACGTCGGTCCAGCTCGGGCTCGTGGTGTTGTTCGGCGTTCCGCTCCTGATGCTGGTGATGGGGCCGATCCTCAAGCCGCTCCAGGCGCGCAGCGCCACCGAGCGGCAGATGCGCAGCGACCTGTCCAACACCGCTACCGACATCGTCGGCGGGCTGCGGGTGCTGCGCGGGATCGGGGGCGAGAGCGTGTTCCTGGGTCGCTACCGTCGCGAGTCACAGGCCACCCGCACCGCTGCCGTCAACGTCGCCAAGCTTCAGTCGGTCCTCGACGGACTCCAGATCTTTCTCCCGGGCACCTTCGTCGTGATGGTGGTGTGGTTGAGCGCCCGCTCGGCCGTGGCCGGTGACATCTCAGCCGGTGAGCTGGTCGCGTTCTACGGCTACTCCGCGTTCTTGCTGATCCCGCTGCGCACCGCGACCGAGTTCGCCAACAAGGTCATCCGGGCCCGGGTCGCGGCCGCGCGCGTGTGCCGGGTCCTGGCCCTCGACCCCGACCTTGCCGAGCCCGCAGCGCCCAGGGATTCGCCCGCGCCCATGTCGGAGCTCTACGACGCCCGCACCGGGTTGCGAGTCCGTCCGGGGCTCCTGACCGCCATCGTCTCCGAGCGACCCGACGACTCGGCGGGACTGGCCGATCGGCTCGGGCTGTGCGCCGCCCAGATCGACGACGAAGTTGCTCTGGGCGGAATCGCCCTGACCGAGCTGTCGACCCGAACAGTGCGAGAGCGGATCATCGTCTCCGACACCGGTGCCGCCTTGTTCGCCGGTCGACTGGCGGACCGACTCGACGAGCGCGGCACCGGCGACGTGGACAAGGCGCTGCTCACCGCCTCGGCCGAAGACATCCTCGACGCGCTACCGGAGGGGCTCGAGGGGATGGTGACCGAGCGCGGGCGGAGCTTCTCCGGCGGCCAACGGCAACGCCTCGTGCTGGCTCGCGCCCTCGCTGCCGACCCCGAGATCTTGATCCTGGTCGAGCCGACGAGCGCCGTCGATGCCCATACCGAGGCACGGATCGCCTCCCGGCTCCGCGGGCACCGTGCCGGTCGAACCACGGTCGTGACCACCGTCAGCCCGCTGATGCTCGACGCGGTCGACGAGGTCGCGTTCCTGAGCGACGGCCGGATCATCGCCACGGGCACGCACGCCGACCTGTTGGCCGACCATCCCGCCTACCGCCGGGTCGTCGTACGCGACGTGGAGGCCGCCTCATGAGCGTGACCACCCGGCTCCCGATCGCCGACAGTTCCGCCATGCGCCGCTATGTCGGCCAGGTCGCCCGCCGACACCCCACCCTGCTCTGGACGGCCGTCGGCCTGCACGTCAGCGCCGCAGTCACGGCACTCGCGGCACCACGCCTGATCGGCGACCTGGTCCAAGGCGTCGAAGACGGCACGACCATCGGCCACGTCGACCGGATCGTGCTCTGGCTGGCGTTCTTCCTGGTGCTCCAGTCGGTGCTGACCAGGTTTGCCCGCTACCGCTCCCAGGTCATGGGTGAGCTGGTGCTCGCCGAGTTGCGCGAGGACTTCGTGGCCAACACGTTGGCCCTGCCCGTCGGCACGGTCGAGGCAGCCGGCTCGGGCGACCTGCTGACCCGCACGGGAACCGACATCGAGCGGCTCGGCTGGTCGGTGCGTTGGGCACTGCCCGAGTGGACGATCGCAGTCGTGTCGGCAGTTCTCACCTTCGCCGCCGCACTCAGTGTCGGCTGGTGGGTCGTGCTGCCCTGCCTACTCGCGCTCCCACCGTTGGCGGTCGGTCTGCGCTGGTACCTGGCTCGCGCCAAGGACGGCTACCTGGCCGAGAGCGCGTCGTACTCCCAGATCAACACCACCCTCTCCGAGACCGTCGAGGGCGCACGCACGGTCGAGGCGCTCGGGCTCGGCGAGAAGCGAATCCAGCAGGGCGATGACGACTGCGCCGCATCGTTTCGGGCCGAGCGCTACACCCTCCGCCTGCGCACCGTGTTCTTCCCGAGCATGGAACTGAGCTATCTGCTGCCGGTGGTCGGCACGCTGCTGTTCGGCGGCTGGCTCTACGCGCGCGGACAGGTGTCGCTGGCGGAGGTCACTACCGCCACCCTCTACGTACAGATGCTGATCGATCCGGTCGACCGGGTCGTGTCCATCCTCGACGAACTGCAACTGGGAGCGGCCTCACTGGCCCGACTGCTCGGGGTCGCGCAGGTGCCCGACGACCGCTCCGTCACCGGCCGCACCCCCGACTCCGAGAAGCTCGATGCCACCGGCGTGCGGTTCTCCTACGTCGAGGGGCGCGACGTGCTGCACGGCATCGACCTCGACATCGGGGTCGGTGAACGGATCGCCATGGTCGGGCCCTCCGGTGCCGGGAAGTCGACCCTGGGGCGACTGCTGGCGGGGATCCATCCACCACGCACCGGTTCGGTCACGGTAGGTGATGTCGGGCTGGTCGAACTCCCCCTCGGCGACCTGCGCGGCCATGTCGCCCTGGTGACCCAGGAGCACCACGTCTTCGTCGGCACGCTGCGGGAGAATGTCATCCTGGCCCGCCCGGAGGCCTCCGACGACGAGGTCCGCTCGGCGCTCGCTGCCGTCGACGCACTGGCATGGGTCGACTCCTCGGGCGCGGGGCTCGACACGCTGGTCGGTTCCGGGGGCCGCGCAGTGACCGCCGCCCAGGCCCAGCAGATCGCGTTGGCCCGACTGGTGCTGGCCGACCCGCACACCCTGGTGCTCGATGAGGCCACCTCGTTGATCGATCCACGCGCGGCACGCCACCTGGAGCGCTCGCTGGCCGCCGTACTCGACGGTCGGACCGTCATCGCGATCGCCCACCGGCTCTTCTCCGCCCACGACGCCGACCGGGTGGCCGTGGTGGAGGACGGGGTGATCTCGGAGTTCGGATCGCACGACGAACTGGTCGCCGCAGGGGGCTCCTACGCCGCACTCTGGGAGTCCTGGCACGGAAAGAACTGACCCTCCTTGCGATCGTGACAGTAATGGTGTCACAGTTGGCTCATGAAGCTTTCGACGCCCTTGATGTATGACGGCAACCCCCGCACGGCGGCCGACCAGGTCAGCGCTCTCGAACGGGCGGGTCTCGACACCGTCTGGGTCGCTGAGGCCTACGGTTTCGACGCGCCGACCCTGATGGGCTACCTCGCCGCCAAGACCGAGACGATCGAGATCGGCTCGGCGATCATCAACATCTACTCCCGCACCCCCGGCGCCATCCTGCAGACCGCGGCCGGTCTCGACAACGTCTCCGGCGGTCGGGCGATCCTCGGCCTGGGCGCCAGCGGTCCGCAGGTGATCGAGGGCTTCCACGGAGTTCCCTATGCCAAGCCGCTGGCTCGCACCGCCGAGGTCATCGACCTGGTGCGTCGCGGCCTCAAGCGGGAGCGCCTCGAGAGTGAGGGAATCTTTACCCTCCCCCTCACCAAGGAGGCTGGCGCCGTCACCGGGCTGGGCAAGGCATTGAAGATCCTGACCCACCCCGAACGCAGCGAGATCCCGATCTACATCGCGGCCCTCGGCCCGAAGTCGGTCGAGCAGACTGCCGAGATCGCCGACGGCTGGATCCCCCACCTGTTCCACCCGGAGAAGTCGCACCTGGTGTGGGGCGACGCGCTCGCCGCGGGTGCCGCCAAGCGCTCCGCCGACCTCGCCCCACTCGAGATCACCGCTGGCGGCATCGTCGCGATCGGCGAGGGCCCGGAGACGAAGGCGCTGCTCGACTTCGTCCGGCCGCTGTTCGCGTTGTACGTCGGCGGCATGGGCGCGAAGGGCAAGAACTTCTACAACGACGTCGCCGTCTCCTACGGCTACGAGAAGGAAGCGGCCGAGATCCAGGACCTCTACCTCTCGGGCAAGAAGAAGGAGGCCGAAGCGGCCGTGCCGTTGGAGTGGCTGGAGGCGGCCTCCCTGGTCGGTCCCGCGTCGTACGTCAAGGAACGCATCGCTGCCTTCGGTGAGGCCGGCGTCACCAACTTGTCGCTGACCCCGATCAGCGACGACCCGCCGGCCACCATCGCGCAGATCAAGGAATGGGTGTCTTGATGTCGGAGCGTCCGACCATCCTCGAGCAGGAACACGAAGACTTCCGCGCCACCGCCCGGGCCTTCCTCGAGCGCGCGGTCGTGCCCTTCCACGCCCAGTGGGAGGCAGAGGGCATCGTGCCGCGCGAGGTGTGGCGCGAAGCCGGCAAGCAGGGCCTGTTGTGCTTCGACGTCGAGGAGCAGTACGGCGGTCCCGGCATCAAGGACTTCCGCTACAACATGGTGCTCGCCGAGGAAGCCGCCCGGGTCGGTGCGTCGGGGCCCGGCTTCGCCGTGCATACCGACATCATCGTGCCCTACATCTCCTCCCTCGGCACCGAGGAGCAGAAGCAGCGCTGGCTGCCCGGCCTCGTCTCCGGTGAGCTGATCTCCGCGATCGCGATGACCGAGCCCGGCACCGGCTCCGACCTCCAGGGCATCCGAACCTCGGCCGTCGACAAGGGCGACCACTATGTGCTCAACGGGTCGAAGACCTTCATCAGCAACGGCATCCTGGCCGACCTGGTGATCGTCGCCTGCCGTACCGATCCAGACGCCGGCCACCAGGGCATGTCACTGCTCGTCGTGGAGCGCGGAATGGCCGGCTTCGAGCGTGGCCGCAACCTCGACAAGATGGGTCTGCACGCCCAGGACACCGCCGAACTGTCGTTCACCGACGTGCACGTGCCCAAGACCAACCTGCTGGGCGAGGAGGGCTCCGGCTTCATCTCGCTGATGATGAACCTTCCCCAGGAGCGGATCTCGATCGCCTGCATCGCCGTCGCCACGATCGAGAGCGTGCTGGACATGTGCCTGGCCTATGCCAAGGAGCGCGAGGCGTTCGGCAAGCCGATCGGGAAGTTCCAGCACAACCGGTTCCTGCTGGCCGAGATGGCCACCGAGGCCCACATCGCCCGCGTGTTCGTCAACGACTGTGTACTGCGCCTCAATGCCGGCACCGTCGACACCTCGCTCGCCTCGATGGCCAAGTGGTGGACCACCGAACTCCAGAAGCGCACCGTGGATGCCGGCGTACAACTGCACGGTGGTTACGGCTACATGAGCGAATACCCGATCTCCAAGGCCTACACCGACTCCCGTATCCAGACGATCTACGGCGGCACCACCGAGATCCAGAAGGAGATCATCGGGCGGATGCTGGGTCTCTGACTCGGCGGACCAAACTCCCGGCCGCGGCCTGCGCGGACGAAGTGTGGTTGTTCTCAGTGATCGGATGACTGAGAACGACCAC
>JARICB010000359.1 GCA_029264225.1 Nocardioides sp.
GACGACCCGCGGGTGCTCACGATCTCCCTGCACGAGACCGGCCACATGCTCTTCCCCGGCACCGGCTATCCGAGCGATGTCGGTGGCGAGGGCGCGGAGGGGACAGCCGTCAACGTGGCACTGCCCCCCGGTACCGCCGACGGGGGCTGGCTGCGGGCCTTCCATGCCGTGGTCCCGCCGCTGCTGCGCGCCTTCAACCCCGACGTGCTCGTCACCCAGCACGGCTGCGATTCCCACATGGAGGATCCGCTGGCGCACCTGATGCTGACCGTCGACGGCCAGCGGGCGACCTACCAGGCCCTGCATGAGCTCGCGCACGAGGTCTGTAACGGCAAGTGGGTGGTGACCGGAGGTGGCGGCTACGCAGTGGTCGAGGTCGTGCCGCGGGCGTGGACCCACCTGCTCGCCATCATGAGCGGTCACCCGCTGGCTCCGACCACCGAAACGCCGCCTGCCTGGCGGGCCTACGTCTCCGAGATGCTGGGGACCACGGCGCCGCACCGGATGACCGATGGGCGCACCCCGGCGTTCCGCGACTGGTCGTCCGGCTACGACCCGGACACCTGGCTGGACCGGGCAATCATGGCCACACGCACGGCCATCTTTCCGCTCCACGGCCTGGACCCACAGCCCTAAATCAACCCGACACGCCGAGGCCACTCAAGTTTCTTTAGTTGCACTCTTCCCCATTGGCCCCATTGGCCCTATTGTCGCGGAGAAGCGCTGCGAATCGTGACACCGGTGGGGAAGCCGGTGCCGCTGCGCACAGAAGGAACTGGTGCACCGATGCCTGCCAAAACCCCCGGAGACATGTCCGACGTCGTCTTCTTGACGATTGCTGAGGTCGCCGCCAAGATGCGCGTCTCGAAAATGACCGTCTATCGCCTCGTCCATGGTGGCGAGTTGCCCGCTGTGCAGGTCGGCCGGTCGTTCCGGGTGACCGAGGACGACGTCAATGAATACCTGCGCAAGAGCTTCTACAACGCCGGCTGACGTCCACGTCCGTGCCCGGGTCGTTGCCGCCACGACACGGTCCCGGTCTCTGAGGACAGACTCCGATTATTCGAGGTTCCCTCACCCCAGTAGGCTGTGCGGATCGCGTGGGCGCCTGCCTGCGCCGTGTGCGTAACAATGCGTGCGCGCAGGTTCACCGAGAGGCTCTTTCGTGGGTTCAGTCATCAAGAAGCGGCGTAAGCGTATGGCGAAGAAGAAGCACCGCAAGCTGCTGAAGAAGACGCGCGTGCAGCGTCGCAAGCTCGGCAAGTAAGCCTCCCGAGTTCGCCACAGGGGGGCGCAGGTCAACAGGGGGGCGCAGGTCATGGGACGGATCGTGCTGGTTACCGGGATCTCCCGGGACATCGCTCGCCGCTTCGCGCGTGCAGCGGCCAGCGATCCGGCCATCGACCGCGTTATCGGCGTCGATGTGGTGCCGCCCCGTGGCGATATCGGCAACGTCTCATTCGTACGGGCCGACATTCGCAGTCCGGTGATCGCCAAGGTGATCGCGAAGGAAGATGTCGACACGGTCGTTCATATGAGCGTCATCGCGACCCCCGGCTCGACCGGCGGCCGCAACACGATGAAAGAGCTCAACGTCATCGGCACCATGCAGCTCCTGGCGGCTTGCCAGAAGTCGCCGCGTGTCGAGCACCTGGTCGTGAAGTCGACGACCACGATGTATGGCGCGAGCTCGCGCGACCCGGCGATGTTCACCGAGGAGATGGGCCCCAAGCGGCTGCCCAGTTCCGGCTATGCGAAGGACGCCTTCGAGGTTGAGGGCTACGTCCGCGGCTTCGCCCGCCGGCGCCCCGATGTCACCGTGACGATGGTGCGCGCAGCCAACGTGATCGGCCCACACGTCGTCAGCCCGATCACCAGCTATTTCCGGCTGCCAGTGATCCCCAAGGTGTTCGGCTTCGACCCACGACTTCAGTTCCTGCACGAGGACGACCTGCTCGACGTGCTGAGGCACGCAGTCACCTCCGCCATCCCCGGAACGTTCAACGTCGCCGGCGACGGGCTGATCATGCTGTCCCAGGCGCTACGCCGTCTCGGCAAGCCCTCGGTCGCCATGCCTGGACCGGCCGTCGGCCGCATCGGATCGCTGCTGCGTCAGGCTCGGGTCGCCGACTTCTCACCCGAACAGTTGAATTTCCTGACATTCGGTCGCGGGGTCGACACCACGCGCATGCGTGAGGTGCTTGGCTTCGAGCCGCGCTTCAGTACGGCGGCCGCGTTCGCCGACTTCGGTGTCTCCCTCGGCGTGCCCCTGCGCGGCGACGTACTCTCTGCGGCAGGAGCAGGAGGCGCGCATGTCTGACGCCGAGATCATCCCGATCGGTACCACTGGGCGGCCTGGCCGGGGCACCGGCCGCGACCGACCCTCCGCGGCAGCGCGCGGCCTGGCTCCCTCGAAGAAGACCACCACTACCAAGAAGGCGCCGGCAAAGAAGACGGCCGCCACACCAGCGGCCCCGAAGGCAGCACCGGCTCCCGCGCCGGCGCAACCTGGTGCCACTACGCAGGAGCGGCATCCGCTTGCCGGTGTCCCTATCGGTGACTGGCT
>JARICB010000398.1 GCA_029264225.1 Nocardioides sp.
CCGCAACGGCGACCGGTCGAAGCCGGCCACGGCCCACGTCAGGTCCACGACCGCCGTCCATGATCCATCGGCGGACACTGCCCCGACCTGGTCGACGTAGCGGGCCGAGAGATACATGAGGTTGACCGATCGCGCATTGCGCGCCGCGGCCCGCAACTGTTCACCCACTGCCCTGTCGCCAACCGGGGCCAAGTCGCCGGCTGCCTCCAGATCACGTCTCTCGAGTGCGTCGATCAGGTCCTGCAAGGCAGCAGCAGCCAGCCCAGCGGGGGCACCCGGAACCTCAGCCGAGGGCGAGTCGGGTCGAGCCAGGAGCGCGCCACCCAGCACGGCAGCCGCCAGGGCAGCCGTCAGGGACAACGAAAGACCGGCCACCCACCAACGTAGGCGACCGGTCTTCGAGCTCGAGGACTCAGCCAGGGCGAACCGCACCGACGTACGGCATCGAGTAGAGACCCGACACCTGGACGCCGGAGCTGGGGTTGGCGGCGTGCACGATCATGCCGTTGCCGATGTACATACCGACGTGGCTGATCGGGCTGTAGTAGAAGACCAGGTCGCCCGGCTGCAGGGCGCTCGCTGAGACGTGCGCACCAGAGCTGTACTGGGCACTGGACGAGTGGGGCAGGCCAACGCCCGCGGCGCCCCAGGCTCGCATCGTCAGGCCGGAGCAGTCGAAAGCGCTCTCGCCGGTGGCGCCGTAGACGTAGGAGTCCCCGACCTGGGCCATGGCGTAGGCGATGGCAGCGGCGGCGCGGCCCGAGGCCGGGACCGAGGCGGGCATCCGGACGGCACCGGAGCGGGAGGTCAGCATCCGCTCCCGTTCGTCGGCCTCGAGGTCGGCGAGCACGTCCTTGGCGGCGGCCAGCTTGGCGTCGATCGTCTTCTGCTCAGCGGCCAGCGCTTCAGTGGCGGCAGCGATCTCCGCCGTGCGGTCGGCGGTGGCGGCGCGACGCAGATCGAGTGCGTCAAGCTCGGTGGAGTAGGCCGCGAACATGTTGTCCTGGAGGTCGTTGAACCCGGACATGGTCGAGAGCTGGTCCAAGAAGGCACCGGGGTCATCGGAGACGACGACCTGACCGACCGTCGAGATCGACTCGCCCTGGTAGCCGCGCAGGATCGAATCCGCGACCTCATTGCGTACGTCGTCGAGCCGGTCGCTCTGGCGCGTCTCGTCGGCACGGAGTGCGGCGAGGTCCTTGCGCAGGTCGGCGAGGTCGAGTTTGGCATCGTTGTAGCGCTCGGAAGCCTGTTCGGCTTCGTGGTAGAGCCGCTCGACGTTGGCCTTCACGTCCTTGATGTCCGGGTCGGCCTGGGCAGGCGAGACGGGGACGATGGCAATGGCAGCAACAGCGGTGATTCCCAGCAGGGCGCCGCCGAGTCGAGTCCGGTCGTGATTCACGAGCGGGGGGTCTCCTTGTATGTCGTACGCCTACCAGGTGAGCTGACGGGTTCAGGCACGACATGCCCTACGCCTCCTCCATCACGCATAAGCGTGCCCTTGAAGGCGATGCACCCCAGAACGGGACGTGGTTCCCCGGCTCCGACCCCACCCACGGGGGGTGGACGGGATCAGACTCGGCGCGGCATTCGCGCGAACCCTGATGGCTCACTCCACGAACACCTGAGCAGTCAGAGTAGTCGTCCACGAGCAGCCCCGCCAATCTTCGAGGAACCTTTCTGATCTTGTCGAATGTGGCGTACCTCACAGCTCTAGGCGGACTCCACCTCCGGCCCTGGGAGCGGTTGGATCAGCCGCAACGGCGGCACCAACCCCCCAGCCGCCAGGGTCGCCAGGGCACGTCGTTCATCATCGTCGAAGGTGAGTTCCGGGGGCGGCCCGAGCAGCACCGTCACTACGCAGTCGTGACATGCCGGGCCACGCACCAGGCAACTGTCGCAATCGATTCTCGTCGTCATGTCACACACGCTGGCATCGACCACCGACAACGCCTCGGCGAGTCCCCGGTCAGGGCGTGTCGACGCGCAGGTAGAGCAGCCACCCCTCGGCGATCTCGGAGGCAGTGAAGGTCTCCATCGAGGCCATCACCTCAGCCGCCTCTGCATCCGACCTGACCAGGACTGCGTCGCTCGCGGCAACCGCACGCTCCATCCCCGCTCGCCCTGCCATGAAGTCGAGGTAGGCGCGCTGATCTTCGCGCGTGAACGCATCCAGGGGATTGCCCAGCCACACCCGCACGCCGTGTACTGCCAGGCTTTCGACCACAGGCTCCGGCGCCAGCACCACCCCGCCCGGGACCAGGCGAGACACCTCCGAGGCCAACCGCTGATCGTGGGCCGAGACCGATTGCGCTCGATACCCCAGGTAACCCGCACCCGCGCAGAGCACGAGCGCCAAGGTGAGCAGGAGCCCGAGGGGTACTCGCCGCGGCCCCTCATCGAGTATGTCGACCCGATCATCCCTACGGGTCAGCCCGCGAGCCGCGGGGACCGCAAGAAAGATCAATACCCAGATGCCGTGACGAGCAGCCATCACCGTCGCCACGCTCAAACCAGCCACAGCGACGTACTCCCACAGTGGCAGGCGCCGGCGGAGGGCCGCCACGCCGAGCACGAGAGCCGACACCAGCATCAAGACGTCGAACGGGTTGCCCAGACTGGGGCTGGCCCACAGCCCTTCCCCCTGGCGTGCCGCTTCGTTGTCGAGCACACCGAGGTAGTACCCGATCGTGCGCCACGTCGCCGGCGTCACCAGCAGTGCGACCAGGCACGACGCTCCCACGACAACCGTCTCCAGTGGGCGGCTCCGCAACCGCGAGAACAACAGATAGGCGCCCACGAGGCAGACGCCCATCAAGACGGCACCGTGCAGATTGCCCCACACGATGATCAACAACGGCGCCAGCCAGATCAGCCGGTCCGGCTGGCGATGTTGGCCGCGCAGCAACAACAGCAGTGCTGCGAAGGGCAGCAGGGAAAACGTCTGGAGCCGGACCACACCGACGGTGGCGAGACCACCGAGAAGGAGCGCCACCAGGATCCAGGCGGTGGCGAGGTCGCTGGCGCCCCGCCTGCGAGCGTCGACCGCGACCACGACCAGGCTCAGCAGGACCAACACGTAGTGCCAGATCAGGACGCCTGCCAGCCCAGCCTCGTGCACGAGCGAAAGTGCGTACTGGGCGACGAGCAGCACCGGTGGCCAACCGTCGCTGGCTGCAGCGGCGAAGGGAACACCGTCGGGGATGCGCTGGTGCGCACGGATGTCATCACCGAGCGCCACCAACCAGAACAGGTCAGCCCCGATGGTGATGAGCAGACAGAGCAGCAGGGAGATGGAGAACAGACTCACACAGACGGCGGCCCAGCCCCGACCGACGGCGTTCCCAGTACCTATGGGCACGACCCGTTCGAACTAGTCGGAGGTCGGTGCGGTGGTGGTGGGGTCATCGGCGAACGCGGCGTCGTTGCGGCCCACCAACTCGATCGCGTCGGCTCGACCGCACCACCGGCAGGAGACCGACTCGATGGTCTCATCCTTGACCTCGGTGGCCTCGACGACGTGGTCACCGCTGAGGTCGAAGTGCCAGTACTCACTCGTGCGCCGGGTGCGGGTCACGTCGAAGCGCGTCAGGTTGCCGCACCCACCGCAGCGCCAACGATGCGTCGCGTCAGGGATCTGTGCCGTCACGGTGCTGCTCCTCGGTCATGGTCAGGGTGGGCTGACACAGCCTAGTGCCCTACCAGGATGCCCGTATCGTGCGTATGCCCCCTGGGATGTCGGTGCCTGCGCCTAACGTCTCGGGCATGAGCAACGCGGAGTCCAGATGGGAGTCGCAACGCAGCTTCGACGAACTCGGACGGCCGTTGCGCGACATCACGTTCTGCGTGGTCGACCTCGAAACCACGGGCGGCTCGGCCGCCGCCGGGTCGATGATCACCGAGATCGGGGCAGTCAAGGTACGGGCCGGCGAGGTGTTCGGAGAGTTCCAGACCCTGGTCAACCCACATGCAGCGATCCCCCCCTTCATCGCCGTACTGACCGGCATCACCAACTCCATGGTGAGCAATGCCCCCGCCATCGAGTCGGCGTTGCCCGCCTTCCTCGAGTTCTCCGCCGGCTGCGTCCTGGTCGCGCACAACGCGCCGTTCGACATCGGTTTCCTGCGTCACTTCACCAGCGCCCAAGGGCTCGGGTGGCCACCTTTCGAAGTCGTCGACACCGCGACGCTGGCTCGCCGCGTGATCACCCGCGACGAGGCCCCCAACTGCAAGCTCTCCTCACTGGCACGACTCTTCGGTGCCTCCACGACCCCCAATCACCGAGCCCTCTCGGATGCGCGTGCCACGGTCGATGTGCTGCACGGCCTGATGGAGAGGCTCGGCAGCGTTGGTGTCCACACCCTCGAGGAGCTCCAGACGTTCACCTCCCGCGTCTCCTCCGCCCAGCGCCGCAAACGCCACCTGGCCGAAGGGCTGCCGCAGTCTCCGGGCGTCTACCTCTTCCGCGACGAGCGCGCCCGGGTGCTCTACATCGGCACCTCCAAGAATCTCCGGCGCCGCGTCCGCAGCTACTTCACCGCTTCGGAGACCCGGTCCCGGATGGGCGAGATGGTGGGACTCGCCGATTCGGTCACAGCGATCACCTGCGCCACGCCGCTGGAGGCGGAGGTTCGCGAGCTGCGGCTGATCGCCGAGCACACACCCAAATACAACCGTCGCTCCCGGTTCCCCGAGAAGGTGCACTTCGTCAAGCTCACCCATGAGGCATGGCCGAGGTTGTCGCTGGTGCGCCGGGTGCTGGACGACGACGCTGACTACCTGGGCCCGTTCTCGTCGAAGAAGGCAGCCGAGAAGTCGCTCGCCGCCCTCCACGACACCTTCCCGGTGCGGCAGTGCTCGGATCGCATCGCCAAGACACCGACGCGCACACCGTGTGCGCTCGCCGAGATGGGTCGATGCCTGTCGCCGTGCGACGGCAGCGCCGACGCCGCGACCTACGCCGCCGTGGTCAGCCAGTTGCGCGAGAGCCTGCTTCGTCGACCCGACAAGGTGGTCGAAGTCATCAAC
>JARICB010000404.1 GCA_029264225.1 Nocardioides sp.
TCCCGATCAGCGGCACCCGGCTCGAACGGCGCCACATCCAGGCCCTTGCGCTCGTCAAGGGCGCGGCGGCGCGGGTCAACGCCGATCTGGGGGTGATCACCTCTGATCAGGCCAGCGCGATCAACACCGCGGCAACGCAGGTCGCGGTCGGTGCCCACGACGAGCACTTCCCGATCGATGTCTTCCAGACCGGGTCGGGCACCAGTTCCAACATGAACATGAACGAGGTGCTCGCCTCGCTCGCTGCCCGCGCGGGGACCGACGTACACCCCAATGACCACGTCAACGCCAGCCAGTCCTCCAACGACACGTTTCCGACGTCGATCCACGTAGCCACGACACTGGCGGTCGTCGAGGACCTGCTGCCGGCGATCGCGACGCTCGAGGCCTCACTCGCCGCCAAGTCCGACGAGTTCGCGACCCTGGTGAAATCCGGTCGAACGCACCTGATGGATGCGACGCCGGTGATGCTCGGTCAGGAGTTCGGCGGGTACGCCGCAACGCTCGCCTACGCGCGAGAGCGACTCGACGCCGTACTCCCCCGCGTGCGTGAACTGCCCCTCGGAGGCACTGCCGTCGGCACCGGCATCAACACCCCACCGGGCTTCGCAGCCGCAGTGATCGAGGGGCTCGCCGCAGCCACCGGTCAGGCCTTCACCGAGGCCCGCGACCACTTCGAGGCGCAGGGCACCCGCGACTCGCTCGTGGAGCTGAGCGGTGTGCTGCGCACGATCGCGGTCGGCCTGACCAAGATCTGCAACGACCTGCGCTGGATGGCGTCGGGCCCCACGACCGGACTCGCCGAGATCCACCTGCCCGACCTGCAGCCGGGGTCGAGCATCATGCCGGGCAAGGTGAACCCGGTGCTGCCGGAGGCGATGCTCATGGTGTGCGCGCAGGTGATCGGCAACGACTCGACCGTGACGTGGGCCGGGGCCAGCGGCAGTTTCGAGCTCAACGTGCAGATGCCGGTCATGGCGCGCAGCCTGCTCGAGTCGATCCGCATCCTGGCGACCTCCACCACCCTGCTCGCCGAACGATGCGTCGACGGCATCACCGCCGACGCCGCACGGATGCGCGGCTACGCCGAGTCGTCGCCGAGCGTCGTCACCCCGCTCAACAAGCACCTCGGTTACGAGGAGGCGGCCACAATCGCCAAGCGGGCGTTGAAGGACGGCGCCACGATCCGTGAGACCGTCCTCGCCATGGGGTACGTCGATCGCGGACTCCTTACCGAGCAACAGCTCGACGATGCCCTCGATGTGGAAGCGATGACCCGACCGTGAACCAGCTCAGCGACAACGACTACGTCCGCGCCCAGTACGCCACCGAGGACCGGCTGGAAACGCGCCGTTCCGTGTGGCACCCGACCGCGGATGGTCGCGTTCCCGCGACCGAGGCGCTGCGCGCCATCGACCGGGCGCTGGTCGGTGACGCAGCCATCCTCGAGATCGGCTGCGGCACCGGCGAGATGGCCGAGGAGCTCAACGCGCTGCCAGGCGTGACCCTGATTGCTACCGACCTCTCCGAACGTTTCGTGGAGCTCACTGCCGCCCGCGGCGTCGACGCCCGTAAGGCCGACATCTGCTACCTGCCCTTCGACGACGACTCCTTCGACGTCGTCTACGCCGGTTGGATGCTCTACCACGTGCGCGACCTCGAGCGGGCCCTTAACGAGGTCCGCCGGGTGCTGCGGCCGGGCGGCACCTTCGTAGCGGTCACCAACGGCAACGACCACCTCGCCGAACTGCGCATCGAGGCGGGCGGCAAGCCGGTGCTTACCCAGTTCAGCAGCGAGACCGGCGAGTCGGTACTGCGCCGCCGCTTCGACGACGTACGCCGTCACGACCTGGAGACGCGTGCCGTCTTCGACGACCACGCCACTGCCCAGGCCTACCTCGACTCCAGCGATGAGTCCCTGGCTCTGCCGCCGTTCGAGGGGGCCAGGGAGTACGCAGGCCACGTCACTGTCTTCGAGGCGCGCTGACCCTGCCATCCCGGGCGTTGGTTCACCATGTTGAGTAGGGAAACCGACACTTAGCACACCGTCGACACCGTGCAGAGTGACGACTTCCCTACCTAGCATGGTGAAGCAACAGCACTCAACCTCAGCAGCCGTGAAGCGACAGCACCAGGCTCAGTACCAGTTGTGGCCGGACTTGAACGACCACGCACTGCATGGGGTGCCGTAGGAGTCCTGGATGTATCCCAGCCCCCAGCGGATCTGCGACTCGGGCGAAGTCATGTAGTCGGCAGGGAGTTCGTGGAGCTCGGTCAACGCCTGCGGGATTCCGTAGGCCGACGAGGTGGGGTTGTCGGCGTCGACGCGCCAGCCGGACTCGCTCTCGTAGAGGGAGTCGAGGCAGGAGAACTCTGAGTCGCTGAAGCCGAACTCCGGAAGCAGGGCACGGGCGATGTCACGCGGGTCGGCGCTGGAGAGGTCTTCGGTGCGAGTGATCGCCGGGCCATTGCCGGCCGAGAGTGCGGCGACCTTGCGGGCGTCGGTCGCGCCACGGCGATCCGATCGCGAGACCACGGGACGCTCGCGACGCTCGATCGCCTCGGCGTCCACCGGCGCGATGCGCTGACCCTGTACGGCGGCGGCGGACAGATCCCCTGCGGCCACGCCGGCCGGGGTGGCCAACACGCCGTTGGAGACCGCGATACCGGTTGCAACAGCTGCGACGCCGCCCGTCACCAGCGAGGTACGCAGAATCCGCTTGGGGGCGCTACTGACCGCCTTGTGGCGGCCGGGCGCGCGGTGCTTCGGCACGTGCTTGTCGGGCTTCGTCACAGAGGAATCTCACGGGGTCGACGACGGGGGAATTCATTCGGGGGTGACCGGTCGACCAACGGGGATTGATCACGAAACGATCACGAGCCACCTTGCAGGACGGAGTGGGGCCACGCAAACCGAATGGCACATCTGTGGACTATTTGTGGTTCACATCGCACCCAGAGGACCTCTTCAGTCACATCCATCACACTGGCCCCGCCCTAGAGCACCACGCTCTCCAGCATCTCGGTGACCAGCGCCGCGATCGGCGACCGCTCCGAACGGGTCAGCGTGACATGAGCGAAGAGCGGGTGCCCCTTCAACTTCTCCACCACTGCGACCACCCCGTCGTGGCGACCCACCCGCAGGTTGTCGCGCTGGGCAACGTCGTGGGTGAGCACCACCTTGGAGTTGGCGCCGATCCGCGAGAGCACCGTCAGCAGCACGTTGCGCTCCAGCGACTGCGCCTCATCGACGATGACGAAGGCGTCGTGCAGCGACCGACCCCGAATATGGGTCAGCGGCAAGACCGCGAGCATTCCGCGATCCATCACCTCGTCGATGACGTCGGGTGAGGTGATGGCGCCGAGGGTGTCGAAGACGGCTTGGGCCCAGGGAGACATCTTCTCCGACTCCGAGCCGGGCAGGTAGCCAAGTTCCTGGCCGCCGACGGCGTAGAGCGGGCGGAAGACCACGACCTTCTTGTGCTGACGCCGTTCCATCACCGCCTCGAGGCCGGCGCACAGGGCCAACGCCGACTTGCCGGTGCCGGCCCGCCCCCCGAGGGAGACGATGCCGACCTCGGGGTCGAGCCATCTCCAAGGCGATGCGCTGCTCGGCCGAGCGGCCGTGCAGCCCGAAGGCCTCCCGGTCGCCACGCACGAGGTGGACCTGCTTGTCGGCACCGACGCGACCCAGCGCCGTACCCCGCTCGGAGAGCAGCATCAACCCGTTGTGGCACGGCAGGTCCCGGACGAGCGCGAGATCGAGTACGCCGTCAGCGTAGAGCTCGTCGAGCTCGCTGGCGCTCACCTCCAGCTCGCTCATGCCGGTGTAGCCGGCGTCGGAGTCACAGATCGCCTCCGCCCGGTATTCCTGGGCGTCCAGGCCGACGGCGGAGGCCTTGATCCGCAACGGCAGGTCCTTGGAGACCAACGTGACCCGGTGACCTTCGTTGGCCAGGTTGTGGGCCACCGCCAAGATCCGGGTGTCGTTGTCACCGAGCCGGAAGCCGGAGGGGAGCGACGCCGGGTCGGTGTGGTTGAGCTCGACCCGGATGGAGCCACCTTCCACACCGACCGGCACCGGAGCGTCGAGGCGCCCGTGTTCCATACGCAGTTCGTCGAGCATGCGCAGCGCCGTACGCGCGAAATAGCCCAGCTCGGCGTGGTTGCGTTTGGCCTCGAGCTCGGTAACGACGACCACCGGAAGGACGACCTCGTGCTCGGCGAACCGCCTCAGCGCGCCGGGATCGGCCAGCAGCACGCTGGTGTCGAGGACGTAGGTACGGCTCTTCGAGCCTGATGCTCGTAAGCCTGGAGCGGACGAGCCCTGCGCAGCAGACGTGGAGGTCACTGTCGACTACCCCTCACGGGTCGGCGCGCGCACTCCTCGCCCGGCCCACGCTCAACACACGGACCGGGCAGCTCCACGAGGTGGCTGGAGCGAGATCCACAGACCGGGGTGCCGGCCTCTCCCCGCACACGGACTCACCGCGCGTCGCGGTGTTGCCGTGTGGTGCAGCGAACCGTGCGTCAACACGTGTGGCCTCCCGATACAGCGGGCTTCCCCACCCGCCGGTACGGCGAAAGTACGCCCAGCGACGACGTGTTCTGGGCCGACACGCCCGGCGTCCGGCGACTCCGCGTGGCCCCGTGGTGTCGCGATCAGCCGCCGAAGCGGCGCTCGCGCTCGGCGTAGGCACGAATGGCGCGCAGGAAGTCGACTCGCCGGAAGTCGGGCCACAGCGCTTCGCAGAAGTAGAACTCCGATTGCGCCGACTGCCAGAGCAGGAACCCGCCGAGCCGCTGCTCGCCGGACGTGCGGATGACCAGGTCGGGGTCGGGCTGGCCCTTGGTGTAGAGGTGGTCGGCGATGTGTTCGACATCGAGCACCTCGGCGAGCTCTTCGAGCGTGGTCCCACGGGCCGCGTGCTCGACGAGCAGCGACCGCACCGCATCGATGATCTCGCGGCGGCCGCCGTAGCCGACCGCGATGTTGACCAAGATGCCGTCGATATCGCTGGTGGCCTCGGCGGTGTCCTTGAGCTTGCGGGCAGTGTGGTCGGGCAACAGGTCGAGCGCACCTACGGGGTTGATGCGCCAGCGGCGCTGTGCGCCCAGCGACTCGACGGCACCCTCGATAATCTCCAGCAGGCTGGCCATCTGTTCGGGCGGGCGGTTGGTGAGGTTGTCGCTGGACAACAGCCACAGCGTGACGACCTTGACGCCGACCTCCTCGCACCAGCCAAGAAGCGGGAAGATGTTGTCGGCGCCCGCTTGGTAGCCCCCGGCCGTGTCGAGACCGACGGCCTTGGCCCAGCGTCTATTTCCATCCAGCATGACGCCGATGTGTTGCGGGATTCGGTCGGCTGGCAAGGACTTCACGACCCGGTGCTCATACGCCGGATAGAGCGCCCGGCGCACCACGTCCTTCAGCTTCTCCACCCGCCGATGGTAGCCGGGCTCAAGGGGTCGTCGGTGCCACACGGTCATGGGGCAAGCCTCGACTGCGTGACTTGAGTCCCTCTTGCGTGACTTTTCGTGACTGATTCGCTACCTGCGGGTAGTTTCGACCCATGAACGACATCATGCGTGATCGCATCGACGACTTTCATGAGCGCGTCGACGAAGTTATCGCCGACGTCAAGCCTCGGTTGCGCGGCTGGCTGCACCTCGCCACGGCTCCACTGACTTTGGCCGCAGGCGTCGTGTTGATCGTGCTGTCCCCTACCTCCAGTACCCGTATCGGCTCGGCCGTGTTCGCCGCCTCCGCACTGGTGCTCTTCAGCGTCTCCGCGATCTACCACCGCGGCAGTTGGTCACCCACCATGCATTCGCTGCTTCGGCGCTTCGACCACTCCAACATCTTCATCCTGATCGCCGGCTCCTGTACTCCCTTCGGACTGTTGCTGCTCGAGGGACGCGACCAGTGGCTCATGCTGAGCATCGTCTGGGGTGGCGCTGTCGCTGGCGTCGCGATGAAGGTGCTGTGGAAGGGTGCGCCGCGGTGGCTCTCGGCCCCTATCTACATGGCGCTCGGCTGGGCACCCATCTTCTTCTTCGGTGACTTCGCTACAGGTGCCATGGATCGCTACGGCGCGAGCACCGGCATGGCGGTCATGGTGTT
>JARICB010000439.1 GCA_029264225.1 Nocardioides sp.
CGCCAGCTGCGAGGAGCAGCTGGGCGAGTTGCTGCCGGTCGAGGGCAGCGTGGACTCCGTCGGTGGTGAGTACGAACCGGTCACCGGGCTCAATGGTGCGCACCAGCAGGTCCGGCGCCGAGGGTGCCCCACAGCTCAAGGCACGACCGAGCAAGGCCCGGTTCGGGTCAGCAGATGCCTCTTGCTCGGTGAGCCTTCCCTCATCGACCAGCGACTGGACGAACGTGTGGTCACGAGTGAGTCGCTCCAGACTGCCCCCGCGCACCAGGTAGGCGCGCGAATCTCCGATGTGCGCGACCAGCACACGGTCGGGAAGAAGGAGCAACGCCGTGAGGGTGGTGCCGCCGGTATCGCCTGAGCGACTCGCGACCGCGGTTGCGGCCGCTGCGACGGCCGAGTCGAGAGCACCGAGCGGGTCTTGGTCGGGCTCTACTTCGTCGAGGGTCTCGAGTGCGTCGATGGCTGCGCCGGCTGCGCGGTCGTCATCGCCGAAGCCATCGGCGACCACGAACAGGCGCTGCCCGGATATTTGTGCGGCGAGTCGATGGGTCTTGGGGTAGATGTCGTCGAGTTGCGTCGGGCGTGCCCCCTGGCCGGCCCGGTGGGCTGATCGGGCGGAGATGCGGGTCGTGTTCATGGTGGTGTGTGGTCCTCTCATCTGGGCTACGAGAGAGGTGACGATGTCTCGGGCCGAGGCGGTGTCGGCCTCGACCTGGCGCCAGTAGGACAGCAGCTCTGCTGCTGCGGCCTCGGGGGTGTCGGCCCCGATGATCGCCTCTATCCGGACCAGCGGCACTCCTGCCGACCGCAGCCGGGCCACGAGGCGAGCCGCATCGACTTGGTGCAGGTCGTAGTAGCGGTAGCCGTTACGGGAGTTCACCTCTGCCGGGAGCAGAAGTCCCAGATCGTCGTAGAGGCGCAGCGCCTTGGCTGTCAGCCCAGTCGCCTGGGCAAACTCGCCAATGGTCAGCATCGTCATTCTCCTCGCTCCCGCGACGGGTGTCGCCGGTAACCCAACGGTCGACTTTGCCGCAGGGACAAGGTCAAGTCCCGACGCCTTGGGTATGAACTGATGCGGCGCGCGACCTTACCGATCTCCGCCCCCTTTACTGGCGGCCGACGCTCAACGCCACGGCAACGACTTGATCCACCTCTATCAGGGCGGACTTGCGAACCACGTCCTTTACCGGAAGGAGGTAACTGCCGTCCTTGGGGAACAGCGCCGTCGTGAATTCGGTGTCGCGGATGCGAGCCACCACGGGCACCTGGCCCCAGTACTCCATGCCCTTAGCGGCAAACTTGATGTCTGCGCTGTCTTCCTCCGGGATGGCTACGAAGTAGAAGGGCGCAGGGCCCCGCCACTCCACGACCGGACCTTCGAAATGGAAGTCCATCAACCGCATGCGGCCAGTATCGCTCACCGCGAGGCGGCAAGTTTTTCCACCGCGTGTGGCTCAGATTGAACCCACGCTCGCGCCGTGGTCCGGCTGATGCTCGGGTGTGCGGATCCCCCGAGAGTCACAATTCGTCTCACGAGCATGGTGTCCTCCGTCCGGCCAGCTTTCGTCAACACGTTGCTCGGGGCTGTCGCCTGCGTTGCCCTGCTCGCTGGATGCGCGGAGCGTGGCCCGCTGGCTTCCGATCCCGTGCAACAGCGATGGGAGTCGCGCGCGTCTTTGTCTAGCTGTGGCTCCCTGCGCCTGCAACAGGGCGAATCACTCGAGGTCGAAGGCAAGGCAGAACTCGCGTGTCTAGAACGCGCGCTCGATTCCGGACGCGGGGCTGAGCTGGCTGATGAGTACCGCACGGCCGAAGGTGACCCCGTTACCAACTACTACAGGGTGACGGCGTACGGCTCGACGCAGGTGTACACCGACTCAACCCAAGATGCTTTCAGTGACCGGACGTGGAGTTTCGCTTCCTGCGACCATCCTGAGTCGATGCTCGACGCCAACTGCTGAATGACCGGATCTGTCGCGGTGCGTGAGTCATTCCGGCTTCCGCGGTCGCGATCCACCTGCTGGCGAGCTTTGGCTGAGCGCACGGGTTTGCGCGAGACCGAGGGCCCAGCACGTCGGGCAACCGCGCAGCAGCAACGCGGCTGGTACGACGAGCAGGAGTGCGAGCGGTCCAACCAACGGCACCAGCACAAACGCCGCCACCATCATCGGCAGGCCCAACGCTCCCCGGACCAAGTGCCTATTGACGTTGCGGCTGGCGAACATGGTTTCGGACTGGCTCATGCGGTGGGTTCGACGCTGACACGCTGAACGGATGGGGTCACTTCAGACCGCAGACCTTGCAGCCGGACAACAAACGACTTCAGGTGCGTCAATCCACCGTCTACGGGACCCCCAAATCCGCAAAACGTGCATATCCGGCAGGCGATCTAGCGGGACCATGCTCACGACCGTTGACTGTGAACGCATTCGCTCGACAGTCAGCGCGGCAATTTCTCTGCAGCCCCGTCTCCTTCGACACTAGGGTCCCTCTGTGACGGTTGACGACTATTCCTGGCTTATGGGGACCTTCGAGGACGACGCCGGGTGCGTGACTGTCGTTGCTGCGGCGGACGCAGAGGGTGTCGCCGCGGCGTTCGGGTGCGACGCGCTGCCCGACACTCCCAAGACGTACGCCGACATGGCTGGCGAGGTCGACTTCGACCTGCTGTTCATGCAGGCGTGGTTCGGGCAGGCCGACGGTGCTGCGGTAGTGCTTGAGGACAACGGCTTCGAGGGGGCGCGGCCCGAGGTTCTGCGTGTGGCCTCGCGGGCGAGCAGTGCCGGGGTGGCCGCCAGCATCTTCTGGAACACCAAGGGACTCGTCATCTTCACCGCCGCCCGCCGGGGCAAGATCGTCTGCTCTGTTGAACTCATGGACTGTGAACCCGACGACCTTCCGCGATCCCTGCGCCAGCTCGCCGCGCGGGCCGCCGACGAGGACACGGACCTGGTCGCGCTGGGCGGCGCAATGGTCGAAAAGTTCACCGGTGTCACCTTCGATGATCGGCTGGTGCCCACCGCAGTCCACCGCACCCTCACTCCGGTCCTCCCTGACCTCGAGACCGACGGACCCGAGCGATCGGCGCTCCGCCACTACGCCCCCGACGTGGTGGAGGCGATCGCGGTCGCACCGCCATCGCAACAGCGGCGACTGGCGAACTGGGCGGCTCGAGTCGCTGCCGTGGAGGCCGGGGTGGCCGGTGAGGCCGGGGTGCGTGCGCTTCTCGACAAGAACGCGTGGGAAGAAGCACCTACT
>JARICB010000007.1 GCA_029264225.1 Nocardioides sp.
CGAGGGCGTCGAGCAGTGGCCCGACCGCCGCCTCGAGACCCGGTGCGTCGCTGAGCAGCGGCGGGATGACGATGCCGCGGACTGCGGAGTTGAAGACCGGGGAGTGCAGCGGCTGCCGCCCGGGCGAGAGGAACGCATCCGACCCGGCGACCTCGGTATTGGCCGGCACGATGAATCCTGTGCGGGTCACGCCTTCCAGGGCGGAGTCGGAGACGGCGTAGGCCAAGAAGTCGGCCGCGTCGTTGACGTAGTCGCTCGAGGAGGAGATGCACAGGCCGTTGATGTTGCCCACGGTCGCTGCACCGTCGATGACCGGCATCGCGATGACGTCGAACGACAGGTTCTCCACGCTCCGCAACTCGGGCACCAGGTCGCGGAAGCCGGCGATCATCGCCAGTTTGCCGCGCTTGAAGAGTTGTAGGGGGGTGGCCGAGCGAAGCTCCTGGGCACTCGGGGTCAGGGTCGAGTCGCGCAGAATTGCCAGCGTCTGGTCGAGTGCCGAGCGGCTGCCCTCGTCGGAGTATGCGAGCGAAGTCGGCGTGACCGCGTCATCGAAGACCTGGCCGCCGCCGGAGTGGATGAAGGGGGCCAAGCCCGTCAGCGTCGGCTCGATCCACACTCCGTCGACGGTGCCCTTGCGTGAGGCGAAGGTCGCCGCCGCCGCGAACTCGGCGAGGTTCCATCGGTCGCGGGGTGAGGATTCGGTGTTGGTGGGGGCGTCGAGTCCGCGCCGTTCCATCTTGTTGAAGTCGACCAGTTCGTCGTTGTAGTACATGACCATCGGCGAGGCCGAGTAGGGCATGCACTGAAGGTCATCGTTGTAGGAGAACGCCTCGAGCGCGACGCGGGAGTAGCGGTCGCCGAAGTCGACTCCACGTTCGTCGAGCAACAGGCTGACCGGGCGGTTGGCCTTGCTCTGCGTGATGTGCAGCAGGTCACGACGCGCCGTCATGAAGACATCGGGCACTTCGCCCGACTTCAGCGCAGCGAGCGCCTCGTCCTGGTCGCGCCAGGTCACGAGCTTGACCTCACGCGTCTGCGACGCGGAGTTGAACGCGTCGACCATCTGTTGGTAGGCCTTCAACTCGGCAGGATGGCCGTAGGCCCCGTAGGTCAACACCCGCGGCTTGCTCGCGGAGGGGGTCGCGTCGGGCGTGGGGTCGGGCTTGGGTGCAGGTTCGGCCTGCGAACAAGCAGCGAGGCCTAGGCACATCACGACGGCCGCGGTGGCGGCTGCCAGCCGTCGAGTCATCAACGTTCCAACTTTCATCCCGCGGTCCAAAGCAGAGCCAATCCTAGTGGGCTGCAGGTCAGGAACCGCCGTAGCGTCCAGCAGCCTCAACCACCTGTGCGAAGACGTCTCGATCCAGAGCTGCCCCTTCACGGCGTACGCCGTCGCGGTCCAGGTAGATGTGGCGGTCGAGGCGCACCTCACTCGGGCGCCCCTGGGAATCCCAGCCACCGGTGCCGACATCCATCCAGAAGCGGCCGTGACTCGCCTCGTCGGCGGCATCGCGATCGTGGTCCTGGCTGCTCAGGTAGAGGCCGATCCACCCCTCGCCCTCGGCGCGCAGCACCAGCACCGGGCGGTCCTTGCCCTGGTTCGGATCGTCCTCGTAGGGCACCCAGGCCCAGACCACTTCACCGGGATCAGGCTCGCCATCGATCTCGGGGGCGTAGGCGTCTGCGAGCGGCTGTGGCTCCCCGGTAGTCGGGGTGAGACCCAGCAGGCGGGAGACCTTGTCCTTGAACGATGGCATGAGGCGAGCATAGGAGTCGGCTCCTACAGTGGAGTGGTGGCCGACTCCTCCCCCCGACATCACCGCCCCTCCACCCCGGGCGCGGCGTTCTTCGAGGACCTGAGTGGCGGTGCCGACCCCGCTGCCGTCCGCGAGGCCGGTGATCTGGCGGCGACCTTGCTCGTGCGCGGTGCCCAGCACGCCGATGACCATGCTCTCGTTGAGCGAGTGCTGACGCTGGCCGACACCGAAGGCCTCGAGACGCTCGCCGACGTCTGGTCCGGCGCCTCCCCCGACACGCTCGCGGGCTGCCTGTGGCGGCTCTACGCGTTGCGGGCCTGGGTGCACGGGTCTCCGGTGGCGGCCGCGGCCCAGTATGAAGCGGGCCGCGCGCGAGCCCAGGTCGCACTCGTGGTCGCGGGAGTGGCCGACCCGCCCGGACCCGAGCAGTTGAAGGCGATGATCGATCAGGTGCTGCGCGGGATCGCCGGCGACTTTGCGGTCACCTTGCTCCGCGCGGCCGCTTTCGCCCGGGTCGTGGCCACCGGTCGGGCGACCCTGGCTGACTGCGACCATACCGAGACCTTGCGGATGCTGACGCTCGCCGAACAGCTCGAGGCGGCCGGCCACCTCGAACTGCGCTCGTCATTGGCCTGAGCGAGCTCGCCCCGTAGAATGAACGACGAGGTACGCCGGATCGCGGCAGCCCCGGGTCCCAAATTAAGCCGCTACGAGCGGCCACGCGCCGTGAGGCGCTCCCGATCCGGCGTGCTTCGTTCTCCGCTCCACGACCTCAGCCGTCGGCGAGCGCCTTGCGGATCCGCTGGTCGCTGACCGACCCCTTGGTACCCAACTGCTGGGCCCACAGCGAGACCCGATACTCCTCGAGCAGCCACCGCACGGCCCGCTGCCCGGCACTGGCCGGCCGACCCGGCGCAAGCGCAGCGATCTGGTGCAACCAGGCATCCTGGAGGTCGGCCATCTGGTCCATCAGCTGCCGGTCGCGGGCGACCTTCTCGTCCAGGCGCTGTCGGCGGTGCTGGACGGCCGCCAGGTAGCGGGGGAACTCCCGCAGTTGCAGGGCGCCCGCGTCGCCGATGAAGCCGCGCGACATCAGCCGTTCGACCTGAGACTTCATATCGGTCAGCGCCGGCAGCGTCGACAGTTCGGCGCGACCCGACAGTGCCTTGTCGCATGCGCGCCACGCGTCCAACACCTGGATCACGTCGCGAACAGTGGCCGCCACCCCCGCCTCATGCTGCTCGCGGGCCACGGCCAGTAGTGCGTCGTAGGCGGTCTGGTCGCGCACCACCGCGTGCGCATCCACCAGGTCGCCCACCACGGCGGCCCGCACGTCCTCGATCAGTTCGGTGACGGTCGGATAGGGCGAGCCGACCAGCGCCAGCTTGCTGCGTTGATCCAGGCCCAGCGCATCGGTGGACGGGGCCGACCCGAGCGCGAGCAGCAGCAGGCGGCGTACCCCCAGCCGATGCCGGGCGGCTGCCTCCTCCGCGGACGCGCAGACCGCTACCCCGACGGTAGGTCCCTCGTCGATCAGCGCCGGGAAGCCCCGCACCTCGTGGCCAGCGCGACGCTGGTTGAAGGACTCGTCGAGGGTGCCGAAGGTCCAGCTGGTCTGCCCGGTCGCGGCCACCCCCGACTCCGCCGCCACCTCCGCGATGGCCTGCTCCAGACTGGGTCGCAGCGGCTCCTTGAGAGACTCCAGGTTCTTGCCGCGCGCTGCCTCCTTGCCGTCCTCAGTGATCACCAGGAAGGTGGGCTGCAGATGCGCAGGGACCTTGGCCCAGTCCCAGGCCTCGCGGGGCACGACGACGCCGGTGCCGGCGAGCAGGTAGCGCTCGAGCGCAGCCAGCAGCGGCTCGGCGCCTGCGGGTACGGCGGCCAGAAACTCCCGCGCCTTGTTGGGCGCGGGCACGAAGTTGACCCGCAGGTTCTTCGGCAGGCTGCGGATCAACTCGGTCACCAACTCTTCGCGCAGCCCGGGCACCAGCCAGGAGAAGTCGGCCGCCTCGACCTGGTTGAGGGTCGCCACCGGCACCTCGATCGTCAGGCCGTCCTCGGCGGCACCGGGCTCGAAGTGATAGCTGATCGGGAAGGTCAACCCCGCCTCGTCGGAGTCGTGCCAGCTGGTCGGGAAGTCGCTGGCGCGGATCTCGTCGGCGTCGGAGTGGGTCAACATCTCGGGGTCGAAGGTCAACAGGTCGGGTTGCTTACGGCGCTCCCGCTTCCACCAGGTGTCGAAGTGCGCACCGCTGACGACCTCGGCTCCGACCCGACCGTCGTAGAACTCGAAAAGGGTGTCCTCGTCGACCACGATGCCGCGGCGGCGGGCCCGGTGCTCGAGTTCCTCGGCCTCCTCCAGCAGGGCCAGGTTG
>JARICB010000021.1 GCA_029264225.1 Nocardioides sp.
CGGGGCCGGTGGCGACCAAGTCGGTGTCGGCCCGGTTGACCCGCTGGGTGGCCAACAGGCAGAGGTCGAGCGCCGAGCCGGTAAGCGTCTGCGCGGCGTCCTCGGGTCCGTAGGACCACGTCTCACCATCGGGGGCGACGAGGTCGATACGGAACTCCTCGGCCGGCGGGGTGAGCTCGTTGGTGATGAAGGCGAAGTTGCGGGTGCGGACCGCGAGGTGGGCGATGTGGCGGAACCCGTTGGACGGTTCGAGCCTGACACCGAGAGCGTCGTGCACGTCGAGGCTGTGGGCCCAGGTCTCCATCAGCCGGGCGGTTGCCATGCTGGTGGGCGACATGGGCGGGCCGAACCACGGCATCTTGGCGCCGCTGGGGTAGGCCGTCAGTGCCGCGATGAGTGCGGGCCGGGCGGCCTGCCAGCGGGTGAGCACGTCAGCGGGAGCGGCGGCGGCGCCAGCCAGTGCCTCGCTGTCGACGAAGCCCATGGGGTCGGCCATTGCCTGGAGTACGACGGCGTCCCAGGCGTCCTTGTCGGTGGCGGCCTTGGTGGCCACCTCGTCGGTCCAGGCCAGGTGAACGATCTGGGTAGCGACGTCCCAGCCGGCTGCGGGCGTCGGCGTCTGCCAGCGTTCAGCGTCGAGCTTGCTGACCAGTTGCTCCAGCACGTCGCCCTCGGCGGCCAGGTCGGCCAGTACCTGCGTCAGTACGTCACTCATGCACTTCTCCTGAGGATCTCGGTGTTACCGAACAGTCGGGCTGTGATTGGCGCTGGAAACAGCCGGACTGTTCGGTAGCGCGGGGGAAACGGGGGGTGAGGGGGAAACGGGGGGTGAGGGGGAAAGGTGGTGGGGTGGGTTGGCTCATGCCAGCTCACGGTCGAGTACGGCGGCCCATTGGTCCAGGATCCGGTGGCGGCGGTGGGTGTCGTCGGCAAACGAGTTGGCCAGGCCCAGGCCGCGCACCAGGTCGAGGGTGGCCTGGATCAGTTCGCGCGTGCCGGGACGCGACTCGTCGGCACCCAGCGCCTCGACGGTGAGCCGGTGGGTCTCGCGGCCGACGCGCAGTTCGAGCGGCCCTACGGCACCCAGCAGTGTCTCGTCGGTGCGGGCTGCCACCCACAACTCGAGCGCTGCGGTGAAGACCGGCGAGCTGAAGTGGTCGCCGAGGGCGGCCATGACTGCACGCGTACGCCGGGCGCCGTGGGGCAGGTCGGAGACCGCGGCCGCGAGTTCGGCGCCGCGGATCTCGGTCAGGTGCTCGACCGCCGCCACGACCAGGTCGTTCTTGGTCGGGAAGTGATGGAGCTGAGCCCCCCGGCTGACCCCGGCCCGCTCGGAGACCAGGGTCGTGGTGGTGCCGGCGAAGCCGCGCTCGACCAGGCACTCGACGGTCGCCTCGAGCAGGCGCAGCCGCATGGCGCGGGTGCGTTCCTCCTGCGGGACACGCGTCGTGGTGCTCATGGCGCCATCCTGACGCCGAACGAACAAACAGTCAAGCCTGTCTTTAAGTGAGCCCTGGGGGCGTCAGGTCAGTCGCCCCGCCAGTGGTAGCCGCGACCGGGCGCTCAGGGCCACGATCAGCGCCGTCAGCAGCGGCAACGCGACGACGAGCCCCAGGATGAGCAGCCACGGGATGTCCAGGTAGGGCCCGGATGCCTCGCAGGTGAGAATCCCGGACGCACTCGCCGTACACCTGGCGCCACTCATCGACGTCAGCGGGTAGGTAATCGCCACGCCTGGGATGAACCCCACCAGCGCACCGAGCACCGCCCCGACGAAACCGACAACCAAGGCATAGGAGGCGGCGACCCCACGTCGTGACCGTGGAGCCGCTCCCACCGCAGCCAGGGTGGCCAGGTCGGGACGAGCATCCGAGAGCGCGAGGAAGGTGGCGGTCAGGGTGCCGCCAAGCATGAGCACACCGCCGAGGGTGAAGAGGATCAACTGCAGGATGACCGCCTCGTCGGGCGCCTGGTAGCCGCGTTCGACGTAGACCGATGCCCCCTGCGAAATGCCGCTGAGGGTTTCACTGAGATCCTTGGCGGTCTCCTCCGAGATCTGGGGGTCCTCCAGGTAGTAGCCCACCGTTTCGACCCGCTGTCCCGTCTCCTGTGCCAGCTTGGTGGGCAGGAGCAACTGGGTCGGCATTGCCCCGGCCTGCTGCACGAAAAGGGCAGGCCAGGTGAACTTGCGCTTCACCGACTTCTCCTCGTCAGCGTGATAGCGGACTGCCCTGACGACGACCTCGCGCGCCTCGACCGGAGAGTCGGTGAACACCACGGCCCGCCTGGCCGCCAGCGCAGCCGAGATCCGTGCTCGCTGCTCGTCATCGACGTCGATCACCCCGGGGACGGGCCCGTCACTGACCAAGGTGATGGCCGCGCTGGGCGCATCCCCGAAGTTGCCGTAGACCGGCTGGTTGTCGTCGTCGAGCACTTCGAGGTAGAGACCGCCATCGGCGGACTCGCCGCGCTGACCCCGCACCAACTGCGGCTCGACGCCCGGCAACCGCTCGGCCAGCGCCGCTTCGATGCGCTCCCACACGTCGGCCGACGGCAGGGTCACCTGGTTGGCGCCGTAGCCGTAGACGCTGTCGACCCTGACGGTGGCAGCCCCCATGGCGATGCTCGGCGTGTAGGTCTCACGGTTCTCGGCCTCGTCGCTGGAGGTGGCGATGCCGAGCGCCACCACACCTGCGACGGTTGCTGCCACTGCCGCGATCGCGGGCACGGTGCGGGTGCGGTGTCGGGCGGCGTCGCGGGCGGCATACCGCATCACCAGCGGCAGCCGGCCCGCGAGCCGCGCGATCACCGAGACCACCAGCGGAACGATGAAGATCATCCCGAAGACGGCGACGATCGCACCCAGGGCGATGGCGAACTCACCCCCCTTGATGCCGAACACGGACAGGGCGATGCCGACACCCAGCAGGATCACGCCGAGGATCGGGGTGCGAGCCGAGGGCCTCGCGTCGCCACGGCGGCCAGCGAGCACGGCGACCACGTCTTGTCGCGACGCCAGCCAGGCCGGCACCACGGCAGCCAGGAACGCGCTGAGCAGTCCGAAGGCGGCCACGATCGCCACCGCCAGCCAGTTGACCTCGACCGGACCGAACCACACCGTGCTGAACCGCTGGACGAACGGGAGCAGCGCCAGACCGAGGAGTACGCCGAAGACCGCGCCGATCAGGGCAGCGGCCGCACCGAGGACGACCCCGGAGGCGAGCACCACCCGGCGCGCCTGACGCGGCGTGCCGCCGCAAGCGGCCATCAGCGCGAGCGTGCGCGCCTGTCGCCGCGCGCTCACCGCGAAGGCAGGTCCGGCCAGAAGCACGACCTCGAGCAGCGCCATCACGATGATCAGCGAGACGATCGCCAGGTAGTCGCCGTAGCCAGTGTCATAGCCCATCTCCTCCGCCGCCTCGAGCACCGGCGGAGGATCCTCCAGGACGGCGCGCGAGTAGACGAGGCCACCTTGGGCGTTGATCGCCAGTACGTCGGCCCAGGGCAGCGGATCACCGCCGACCAGCCAGTCCCGGGTGTCGTCCTGGCCGCGGAAGTCATCGCCGAAGCTGCCGGGCTGGCCGATGACCGTCAGCGCGTCACGGTAGGTCGCGTCGCGGCCGATGCCGACGACGGTGAGGTCGAGTCCGAACACCTCGAGGGTCTCGCCGATCGACACCCCACGGTCGGCGAAGGCCTCGTTGACCACGATCTCGGCAGGCCCTGTCGGTAGCTCACCCTCGTGCAGGTCGAAGAGCCCGTCCGCCAACCGATTGTGCAGGTCGACCTCGGTCGCCAACGTCTCGACCCGGCGCCGCCCCAGGGGCGTTTCGGTGTAGCGCTCGGCGATCGTGATGACCTCGCGCTCCCCCAGGGTCGTGGCGAGCCCGGCCAGGGTCGGCAGCTCACCGCCGTCGTTGCTGTACATCCCCGAGTTCGGATCGGGCGTCTGCAGGACGGTGCCGCCGAGAGGCTGGATCCGCGCCTGGGCCGAGCCCATGGTGCGGGGGATGGCATCGACGCTGTCGACGTCGGCAGTGGCCTGCACGACCGCGGCGGCGGTGACGGCCAGCACCGGCAGGGCGATCATTACCAGGATCAGGATGCTGCGGGCCTTCGAGCGCCAGGCGTCACGCCAGGCCAACCGCAGCGCCGGTCGCCAGCCCTTCATGAGGTGGCGCCCAGCAGCGCGTCGGGCGAGTCGGCGCCGGACTCGTCGACGATGACGCCGTCCCGGATGAAGACGACCCGGTCGGCCCAGGCAGCGTGGCGAGCCTCGTGGGTGACCAGCACCCCGGCAGCGCCGGCGTCGCAGCGGTTGCGCAGCAGCCGCAGGATCTCCTCGCCGGTGTCGGTGTCGAGCGCCCCCGTCGGCTCGTCGGCCAGGAGCAGGCGTCGCTCCCCGACGAGGGCGCGGGCGATGGCGACCCGCTGCTGCTGGCCACCTCCTCCCAGCCACTCTTGACTCATAGACATGTCGAGCACTGGCAGTGACAAGAAACAACCCACGCTGCCAGGGAACTAAGTACCCATCCCC
>JARICB010000030.1 GCA_029264225.1 Nocardioides sp.
CGCTACCCGCCCTGGTGGTGGTCGGCGTGCAGGGCTGTGCTGGCGGTGGATGCTCCGATGTGGGTGGATTCGACGGCGTAGGTGTAGATATCCCGCGTGCGTTGTTCGTGTCGACGGGGAACTTGGCCGTTGAAGTCTGCGACGCAGACGGCTGCGGTAAAGCGACCGAGCGTCTCGGGCCCGTACCTGAGGGAGCAGTAGGGCGAGGCGTCAACATCACCTTCGAGCAACTGGGTCGCCGATTCGAGCCGGGGCCGGTAGTGGTGACCGTCGAACTGTTCAACGCGGATCGGCAGGTGATCGCGACGGCCGAGCGAGACGCCCAACTGACGAGGTCGTACCCGAACGGCAAGTCTTGCGATGGTGACGGTTACGTCGTCGGCACGGTCGCTCTCACCGCAAGTGATCGGCCCTGACGCGAAGGTAGCGACCCAAGAAGCGCACTCATCTGCCGCAATCCGCGCGGTCCGTACCGGACGACGATCGGCATGCGGAGCCTGTCAAAGAGGGATCCGCAAGTCGGAACGGTGTCATGAGTGATACCATTGGCGAATGGCGATGACTCTCCGGCTTTCGGACGCTGAAGCAGACGCATTGCGTCTTCGCGCCGAGCGCGAGTCGCGTTCGATGCAAGACGTTGCCAGGCAGGCAGTGCGTGAGTACGTCGAGACCCACAGTCGCGCTGAACTGCTCGACCGAGTGCTCGACGATGAACTCCCTCGATACGCCGAGGCCTTGGAGCGTCTCGGTCAGTGATCTTCCTGACGCTGGGCGAGCTGCTCTACGTCGCAGAGCGAACGCTGGGTGGCGAGGTCCCCGTCCGGGATCATGGACTACTGCAGTCCGCTTTGGCTCGCCCCCAAGCCTCAGCCTTCAGGAGCGATGCGTACCCCACGCTGGAGGAGAAGGCCGCGGCTCTGCTGCACTCGCTTGCGCGAAACCGCGCCTTGGTGGATGGAAACGAGCGCCTGGCGCTGGCGGCCACGATCGCGTTCCTCGGGGTCAACGGTCGGAGGCTCACCCTCACCAACGACGAGGCGTACCACCTGGTCATCGGGGTCGCCGCCGGTCAGCGCCACGAGATCGCTGACCTCGCGGACACGCTCAGGGCTGGGAGCGAGCCGCGATAGCACTCACCTTCGGTGAGGCTCGACCCTCCCAGATGTTCGCAAGAGGATCGTCTACTGACACAAGACACCAGTCGCGCTAGAATTCTGTACATGGCGACACTCTCACTGGCTGATGCCCGAGCGAACCTGTCCAAGCTCGTGGAGTCCGCGGTGACCACCCACGAGCGGTTCGAGGTCACCCGCAACGGTGACCGTGCTGTCGTGGTGCTCAGTGCTGAGGACTACGACGCACTGCTGGAGACCGTCGACGTCCTCAGCCGCGCCGAGGAGGTGCAGGCCCTGAAGGAGGGGCTCGATGACCTCGACGCAGGGCTCACCTCGCCCCTGGACGAGGTCCGCTCGGCGATGCTGCGGCGCGGACGCCTCCAATCTTGAGTACGGATCCGGGAAAGGACATCGGGTACGACGTCGTCCTAACCCGGAGCGCAAGACGAGCCCTCGAGGAGCTGTTGCCCGAAGCGGTCGCTGCGGCCGCCTTCGAGTTCATTGCTGGCCCGCTGCGCGCCGATCCCCACCGTGTCGGCAAGCCCTTACGCGAACCGTTGGCGCCCCTGTGGTCAGCACGGCGAGGCGAGTACCGCGTCCTCTACCGGATCCTCGAACGTCGCCTCGTCATCGAAGTCGTCTCGGTGGTCCACCGTCGAGACGCCTATCGCCGATGACCGATGGTCACGCGGAGCATGCGGATGGTGGATGGTTTAACGCATCTCGCGCACGGATCGGGCATTGATATTTGACTTTCCTTAACGGCAATTGATTAACTTACCCGTATGGAAACCAACTCTCCCATAGACCCTGGCAGCCGTGCCGAGGCGCGCCGTGCACTTGACGCCCTAGGCACCGATCGGGCGGCGTTGGCGGAGCGAATCGCGGCCCCGTGGTCGATGCACGCGCTGTTAGCCACAGCTGCCGCCGTGTTTGTCGCGTCACCCGCGATCGACTCCGACGGAACTCGCAACACCGTATTCGTCGTGACGCTCGTCGTAATCGTGACGGTTTTCTCAGATGCCGAGCGACGCTCCCGGGTTCGCCGCGGCCGGCCTGGCACGGGGGCGATCGCGCTAGCGATCGGCATGCTGGCCACAATCCTGATTTTGTTCAGTGTGTCGTTGGGTCTGGCTGCGTCCTTGAAGGCCTGGTGGGTGGGCCTGCCGGCGGCAATGTGCTTCGGGGTCGTACTGGCCGGGAGCCGCGCGTATGACCGCCTATCCCGTGAGACGCTGCGCCGTGGCCGCTGAGTCAGCCTTCGACGCGATCATCCATGCCCCCATGAGGCTTCGACTATGCGGGTTGTTGCGACACGTCGAACAGGCCGAGTTCGCGGTGCTCCGCGACACTCTGACGATCAGCGATGCGAGCCTGTCCAAACACCTGAAGGTCCTCATCGACGCCGGGTACGTATCGGTGAAGAAGAGCCGTTCCCCAGACCGAACAGACGACAGGCGACTGACCTGGATCCGCCTGACTCCTCACGGGCGCCGTGCATTCGACGGCCACGTGGCAGAACTGCAACGGATCTCCCACGGCATCACTAGCATCGGCCGCACCACCCAGCCAGTCGACACGTCCCGCCCGACATGACGACGTTGGGCTACCGGGACTTCCGGACATGGCGAAGAGCGGACGGCCCCTACGCCCGGAATCAAGCGACCCTGCCGTGGTCGGGTAGAGGTCACGCGAGCCTCATGTGGTGCCCATAGCATCGTGGGGTGATGACGGTGGTGATGGATCTCGACGGCTTGCTGGATCGGCTCCACGAGCGTGAGCACCACTCGGTGCCGTTCCAGGTCGAGCCCGTCGGCCGCGGGTGGGACATGGCGACGCTGCTGGCCGAAGTGCGGGACGCGGCTCGGCGGGCTTACGAGCTGTCGCTGCGGCGGCATCCCTTCGATCCGACCACGTTGTACGGAGAACCGTCCATCGCGAAGCGGTCGGTTGTTGCGATGATTGAGGACGGTCCTATGTCTGATGAGGAGGTGGCGGCCTGGTTCGCGGACTTTGCTGCGCATCTCGAGGGTCATCGGGTGCACATCACAGCGCAGCGCGCCGTTAGCCGGATCCCGCAACGGATGTTCGACGACTGGGCCATTGGCCCCGATCGGGTGCTGACTGCTTTCTTCTACTTCACCAGCGGCCACGAGACCGCGCCGAACGGGCGGCACTTCAAACGCCGGGATCATGCGCTGGTGGAGGAGACAGCGGAGCGGGTTGTGGACCTGGTCCGGCTCCCGATGGGTACGCCCGTGGTCAACCGCGGCACCGCGACGTTCATCACGACCCCAAGCCGTCAGGTCGAGGAGCTGCGAGCGCATGCCGACGACTTCCTGGGCGTCCGTCAGTTCACCACGATTCCGCCCAGCTATGCCGGCTTCAGGTTCGGGCTGAAGAACGATGCCTGGCTCCAGGTCCACGACCCTGAGCTCAGCCCCCGCGCCACGTTGGACCGGTTGGTGGCGGGCTTGCGAACACTCGGGCCGCATCTGGACTACGCGTACGTACGGCGCGACCGCCTGGTCATCCCCAACCACAGGGTCGGGTCGACCCTGGAGCGGGAGGCGACCGAGGCAGAGGAGCGCTTCGACGGGTGGGCCGCGGAGGAGTACGCCGTCGCGCCGAGCGTGGCCCAAGTGCTCAACCCCCGCCACCTCGCGAAGGGCCCAGCCCTCGACGCGTTCACGGTGGAGAACCTCCCCAACGGGCGGGCGCTGGTCGTGGCGCGGGACCCTGAGCCCTGGGTGCGTGGACTCAATCCCGAGCCGGAGGTGCTGCTCCAGGCCACTCAAGCCTTCGGACGCCTTCTGCCCTCCAGCAGCGCGCTCGACGCCTCGCGGAAATCCTCCCGGGGATAGCCAGTTCCCTCAAGCTGCGCAGGCTGCTTGCTGGCGCACCCAAATGGCGCTTGGACCACGCGACAGGTCCCACCATCGCGAGTCTGACGCCGCGCAACGCACTCTCACGCCGCGATCCGCGCGAGCGCTCCGATCGTCTACGGGAACCCACGCATTTCCCGGGGCCCCCCACACTCGGGAGCTCGTGCCGGGCGCGGCTGGTCAGCCCGGACGAAGAGCGGCGGTACCTATCCGCAGGCGATTCCCATCGGGGTCGGTGACTTCGAAATCACGACCCCATGGCATGTCGTCGATCTCGGTGACGCCAAGCGTGCCGGCCAGAGCATCTACGTCCTCGACATACAAGTAGACGAGCGTGCCGGGACGAGCGTCGCCGGTGT
The DNA here is from genome assembly GCA_029264225.1 of Nocardioides sp. GTDB lineage: Bacteria > Actinomycetota > Actinomycetes > Propionibacteriales > Nocardioidaceae > Nocardioides. Next base: position 4,360 of record JARICB010000030.1, read on the forward strand.
GCTCAGAGAGGTGCATCCTGAGATCACCTCGCGCCATGCCGACGTAGAGAGGAAGCCCGCTCTCGAATTGGTGCTCCCACTCCTTCACGAAGCCGAGCTGCTGGTACCACAGGAAGGCGGAATTGGCGTCGGCCACCCGCATGATCGGCGCCAAGTACTCGGTCATGCAACTGAGTCTCCCGCAGCAGATCCCAAAGGACCAGACGCGCCGACGGAAGCCCCGCAAGTCGATCCTCTTCGCGTGATGGGAGTCCCAACGGCCGATGCCTCGGCAGCCTCGGTCCTTCGTCCGCCGTACCGGTGTCGTATTACGGGGACGGGCGCAGGCGCTCCTCGGACCGGCCGCTGCCTACCGCCGCTTAACGGTGCATCTCTCGACCTCCCGCATGAACCCGCACGCGCCGGCTGCAGGTTGGGCGGCGTCAGGCTTCGGTGCAATGACCCGTTTAGGGCATGCCTGTGCCGATGATTGTTGCTTACCATTGCGGCCCGGGAGGCCCGAATGACGAGTGCAGTGCTACCCGCGAGACCACACGCGTCTTGGCGAGACGACCTGATTGGCGCCGCCAGAACCCTGTCGGTACTCACGTTGGTAGGCGGAGCCTGCGGTGCGTTCGTGGTCGGGATACTAGGACGGCTCGCGATGCTCCTGCTAGCCGCCCTCAACCCAGACGCCACCGGGGTGACCAGCGACGACGGTTTCGCAATCGGCCAGTTCACTCTGTCGGGCTCCGCTCAACTGACGCTGGCCGGCGTGGAGTTCGGAGTGATCGGTGCCGGGTTCTACGTCGTTGTACGCGGCCTGATCATCGGTCCCTCCTGGTTCCGTCTCCTGTCGATTTCGCTCGGCCCCGCCGTCGTGACCGGTGCCATCGTGGTCCACACGGACGGAGTGGATTTTCAGCTCCTGAAACCAGTGTGGCTCGCAATGGGTCTTTTCATCGCCCTCCCAGCGGCCTACGTCGCACTGCTGCACGTCCTCGGAGAACGCGCTCTCGAACGCTGGCGTCCGCCCAACGCGGTCGTAGGGATCGGGTTCGCCCCGTGGGTCCTCCTATTCCCGCTGACCCTTGTGCTGGCGGCAGGTTTCGCAGCGTTCCGCACGCTGCGCCGCTACGACGCCGGTCGCGCGTTCCTCGCCAGCCCCTGGCCCGCCTGGACACTGCGGGCCGGTCTGGCGGTACTGTTCGTGGCAGCTCTCGTCGACCTGCGCAACGATCTTGTCGACCTCAGCTGAGGGCCACTCGGCGTCGAAGCGGCGGCAGGAACAATCCCTGCCAGCGGGACGACGCCACCCCTGGGCGACGGTCTCGGCAGTGACCGGAGCAACATGGGCGTTGTTCTTGCTTCCCCAGCAGCTTGTCGTCTGGGACGGACAGGAAGCACCGGCGTGGGCACGGTCGGCCGACAGTCTGCCCGTCTACGCTCTGCTCCGGGACCTCAATGGCGCCGGCGGGCTTGAGGGATACGCCTGGGCGGGAGTCGTGTTGGTTCCTGCGTGGATCCTGATCGGCTGGCCGCTGCTCGGCTACGGCACCCTGCCCGGCGTGGTGGGCGCCTTGTTCCTCCTGGGGGCCCCGGTGACTGTCGCCAGCTACCTGGCAGAGAGCGCTCCTGCTCCGTGGCACAGCCTGTGGGGCGCCGAGATCTTCGTGCTGCTCGCGATCCCGCTCGCCGCCATCGCGGCGGCGATCTCCGCCAGATCCAGGCACTTCCCGACCTGGTGGTGGGCGCTGATGGCCTGCACGCTTCTCGTCAGCGTCGCGTCCACAGCCGCCTTCGGATACTTCCCGCATGGCACCCTCGTCGGACTCGGGGCCGAAGTGGGTGCGCTGGCACTACTGCCAACCTGCCCCCGTTCACGCGGCGTCGCCGCCCTCGTTCGGTGCGGAGGCTGAACCGCCGCTGGCCCCTGGGGGCACGCAGACGAGGGCCGCCAGGTTGGACGTACGCGTCGGCGTGTGGTCAAACCCGTCTCCTACCCACCGCGTACGACTGTCAATGGCGGGACGCTCTGACGTGGGCGGCCGGCCCCGGTGTGAGGCCCTCCCAGGCAACGAGGAACAGGGTTTCCCGGTCAGCTTCACTCAGCCCGGCCAGTGCGTCGACGCAGGCATCACGCTCGGCCAGTTGCTCCTCAGGGGACGCTCCAGCCACGGTGTGCCAAGGTGGCGGACGGACTGCGCCAGTGCTGACCCCGAGCCGCCGCGCGTCGGCGGTGGTTGGCGGCCAGCTTGCGCACCGTCACCACCAACCGGGCGGACGCCTCCCCGGACTCCTCGGGGACGTCGTCGATCCGACGGGGACGTCGTCGATCCGACGGAGGGCGATGAGGTAGGCCTCGGCAACGAGGTCTTCGGCATCGGCCGCATCCGCGTGACGTCGGGCATAGGCGTGCAGTCGGCGTGCGTGCTCGTCCGAGAGCACCTCTAGCCTCTGGTCGCCGTCGTCGATTGCTCTCACATCCGTGTCATGTCGGCACGCAGGTCGTTCTTACACCCGGACGCCCGTGACCTACGTCCACGGAAGTCTTCGGCCGCCACGCGCCGGCCGAGGGTCGACTCGACGAAGCCGGCAATTCCTGCGCTGGGGCAATCTCATCCGCGTGCCGCCGATGGGCTCGCGGAGCGGCCCGGTGCGGGATCCCGCTACGGACCGAGCCTCGCCTGAACTGACCCGTGGGAGACTTTTCCCATGACCAACGCAGCTATCGACCTCGCTGAGAAGTTGACGTTGTTCTCTCAGCATTGGTCGCCGAAGGTGGTAGCGCGGTTGAACGACTACGAGATCAAGGTTGTGAAGCTCAAGGGTGAGTTCGTGTGGCACGCCCACGACGACACTGACGAGTTGTTCCTCGTGATCGATGGCGAGTTGATCATTCAACTGCGCGATGGTGACGTCACGCTTCGTCCCGGACAGATGTTCGTCGTTCCACGTGGCGTGGAGCACTGCCCGATCGCTGACGGCGAGGTGCACGCCGTGCTCATTGAACCCGTCGGTGTTGTAAACACCGGCAGCGCTGGTGGCTCCCTCACTGCTGCGTACGACGACTCATTGGCGTAGGCCGCAGCGTCGCGATGGCCGATCGATAAACGGGGTCCCGAGCCGTCGAGATTGCGTGCGATAGTCGAACGGTGTCCGCCTCATTGAAATATGCCGTTGTCGAGAGAGAACGCCGCTACCTGCTGGCAAGGCTCCCAGAGGGCGTTGCGACCACCAGAGAGATCGTCGACTGGTACGTGATCGGTACGCGCCTACGCCTCCGCGAGGTACGAGAAAGCGACGGCACAGTCGTTCGCAAACTCGGACACAAGGTACGGCTGGGCGACGGTCCGGCAGAAGTGGCCTGCACCAACTTCTATCTGGATGATCAGGAATGGGCTGTCTTGGCTGCTTTGCCGGCACGGATCATTCACAAGAAGCGACACGTGGTCCAGCGAGATGGCGTTCTCATCGCGATCGACGAACACCAGGACGGGACACTCGTCGCGGAGATCGATGACGGCGACCAGCATCCACAGGGCGTCCCCGAATGGCTTGAAATCCTCGAGGACGTAAGTAGCGAGGAACGGTGGACGGGTGCCTATCTCGCTCGATGAGCCGTCATGCCCTCGGGCGCTGAACGTCCCGCTGATCGACCCCGCATCGGGACGCTCCGCGACCCGATCCGCAGTCGAAACGGGCAGCTGGTATGGGTCGAAGGTAGGTTCGGAGCCCGGGATCGCTCGCGGCCGCGCTATGGTCCGCTTGTGACAGAAGCGTCCTCGTGGACCGCTTGGCCACTACCCGGCCCGATGGTCGGCGAGCTGATCATCGTGCCGCTTTCAAGCCAGCTCTTCGATCTGGACCTCGCGGCGTACCGCTCGAGTCCGAAGGCCATCAGTGCTCACGGTGCGGGCCTGTGGCCAGAACATCTCGGCCAGGAGGAAGCACGTCGACTCCTGGCCATCCACGAGAAGGAGCACGCGACAGGTGAGGCCTACGCCTACGCCATCCTGGATCCCGATGGCACCCGCGAGATCGGTTGCGTCTATCTACGCCGGCTGTCTGCGTTCACGGATCGCACAGGGACCAGCTTCGACACCGCAGCGATCGAACCAGACCGCACTGCGATCGTCACCTTCTGGTTGATCGACGACCAAGGAGCGCGACCCTCCACGGCACTCGTGCTCGACAGTTTGCGTCGATGGCTTCACCACTGGCGTGCAGCCGACCTCATCTACCGCTGCCTGCCGGACGAGGTTGCATCCGTAGCCGCGCTCGAGGAAGCCACCGGCTTGAGTTCGGTGGCTGCCTCCAGACAGGAACTCCCATACCTCTGGTTCGCGGACCACGCGACCAATCCGGTCGATTGACGCTCCTGTTGCTCGGCGGCGGTAGCGCCGAATGACGATCCGGCTACAGACCACCGGCACTGGGATGTCAGTCAGCCTCGGTTGTGGGTACGAGGGTGCCCTGAATTTTGCCGTCGTTAGTTCAGCAGCCTGAAGAGTTCAGTGACGCCTTGAGCCAGGTGAGCGCGGACTCTCCCGCGACGACGTGTTCACGGGGAATCGTGTGCAGCCGCGATGCGATGAGGTCGGCGTCGACGAAGTTGCGGTCCTTCTCGCGCAGAGCCACCAGCTTTGCGGCACAGAGGTCCTCCTTGTCGAGGCACCAGCCTGTGAAGCGCGGTTCGCCGCCGGGGGCCGCGGTGTTGGCGTTCTGCACTCTGACCAGTCGATCGCGTCAGTCGTGGGGGAGGACCGCTGTCTCCAGGTCGACGCCATCGATGCTGACGCCGTGCAGTTCCTCGAATGGTGAGAGTCCCCGGCGACTCCTTCGATGAGATCAGCCAGGCGGGCGGTCTCATAGAAGCAGTCGGCGATAGGAAGGATGTCGACCTCGATCGACATGGTGGCTGCCGCGGGCAGTTGCGACTCGGCCTAGGTGCCGAGGATCGCCTGAGAGGCGACCACGATGACCTCGGGCTGCTGGATGATCTGACAGGCCGAGCGGGTGGCGTGCTCCAGTTGGGCTCGCCGCATCAGCCGGCCAGTGGCAGGACTTCGCGGCGCTGCTCCTCGGGGAGCAGACCGGACATGGGGGAGACCTCGCGCATCTCGATGGAGTCCCATCAGGTCGGGCTCGGGCAACACTGGGGCAACACGAGAAACCAGAAACAGTCGACTTGCCGGGAAAACCAATGACCGGGGTCGTCACCGAGGCTTCGGGGGCACTCGACCATGCAGTAGGACGTGCCGGGTCGCTTTGGGCTGCCAGCGACTTCCGCAGCCTCATGGCGGAGCGGTCCCTGAGCAATAGCTCGGCCAGCCGTGACTTCACCAGTAGTCGTTCACCGAACGGTGGCGGCCTGGACTGGCCCAAACCCAACGAGATGGATGAGCACGCCTACTCAGGACGCGCCGACCTTGCTCGTCCAGAATGAGCGGATGCATCCCGACATCACTCGCCCCTCAGACCAATCCGACGAAGTTGCGCCAGTGCAAGAGAATCCGAACTCTCCGGGTCGCACGGCCATGGCTTATGCCCTCGTCGGGTTGGGCCCTGCGCTTGCCTGGCTGGCATGGATCTCGTGGGGCGGTGAGTGGGCCAGTGATGCTATGCACGTCGCCTGGTTCGGGACCGTCGCGGCGACCTGCGTACTCGCCGGTGGTCTGGCGCCGCGCACGAGGACGCATCTCGCAGCACTAGCGGTGACCGCCATCATCGCGACCATTGCGACCCTCTTCCTGTGGTGGTCAACGGACGCGTCGGATGGCCTATTCATGATCGGGATCATGCTGGCGACGCCGATGGTTTCGCTGGCCGCGCCGATCCTCCTGCTCGTTGGACGCCGCCTGATTCCAACGATGCCAAACGTGCGGTAGCTCGGCGCTACACGAAGGCGCTCCTCGTCGTCGCGAAGGTGGTCAGCCGAGCGCGCTCTCCATCTCGACGCAGAGGTCGCGCACGCATTCCTCGAGAGCCTCGCCGGTCTGTCGTTGGAGTAGGCCGAGGCTGAGCTCGGCGACGAGGAGCGCGCCTCCGGCGAGCTCACCCTCGCTCTCGAAGGAACGCATCAGCTCGCGAGCGCCGTCGGAGTCGCCGCGTCCCCGGGCAGCGACGATGCCGGCGACCCGCTGCGCGGCGGACACGACGGGAGCGAGATCGTCGCGC
>JARICB010000081.1 GCA_029264225.1 Nocardioides sp.
GCCGGCGAACCGCTGGTCGAGCAGCTCACGGCCGAGGAGGTTCTTGATCTCATCGAAGGCCTCGCGCGCCTCGCTGGAGGACCACTCGTAGGCCGCCAGCTCACTCACCGCCGCGGCCGGAGAGTCAGGCAGGTTGTCGAGCTGGAGCTCTCGGAAGCTCCGGTCGGTGTCGTCCATGACGACGTCGCGGGCCAGCTGGCCCCGCTCGGCGAGGACCGCCTTCTCGAGCAGCTCACGCACCTGCTGCATCGTGCCGTCGAGGTTGTGCCGCTGGAGCAGGTCGCGGCGCTTCTCAGCGACCCGGCGAGCGAGGTCGTCGAGGCCTTGCTGGTCCTTGCCGCCGCGACGCAGGAACTCCCGCATCGCGCGCTCGGGACTGTAGCCGGCCATCACGTCCTCACCGATCGCATCCAGCGCCTCTGCCAGGTCGACCGGGGGTGCGAGCGGGTCCCCGCCGTCGTACTTGCGATAGCGACTCATCGGCGTTCCTGCTCAGCCATAGACCGTCTCCCCGCCACCGGACTCCTTGCCGATACGGCGAGCCAGATAGAGACCCTCGAGCGCCAACTCGACCGCGCACGCACGTTCGCCGTCGTTGGCGGCGCCGATCCGCTCGCCGATGTCGTCATAGACCTCGGACTCCCCCAGCACCGGCAGACCGGAGAGGAAGTCGCGGGCCGTGGTCTGCGCGCCGGTGGCGATGGTGGCGCCATCCTCGATGGCCTCGACCAACAGTGCGAGGTCGAGTCCGCGGAAATGTTCGCGGACCACCTCGGCGAGCGCAGTGCGCAACAGGTGGGTCAGCACCTCGCTCTCGCGACCCTCCTCGCCGGTCTCGAACTCGATCTTGCCGCCCAGCACCTCGACCGCCGTCTCCAGGTCGACGACCCGCGCGACCGCTTCCTCCTCGCCGTTGATCGCCGCTCGGTGCAGGGCAGCGGCCGCGATCGTCTCGGCTCCCGCGATGGCGAAGCGCGCACTCACCCCGGAGCGCTGGTCGACCGCACTCGAGTGCCGCAGGTTGCGGGTGAACCGGGCCAACACCTCGATCAGGACGTCGGGCACCTGTGCGACCAGGTGGGCCTCCTGTCGGATGACCGCGACCTCATCGGCGATCTCCAACGGGTAGTGGGTGCGAATCTCGGCGCCGAACCGGTCCTTCAGGGGGGTAATGATGCGGCCGCGGTTGGTGTAGTCCTCCGGGTTCGCCGACGCCACGACCAGTACGTCGAGGGGCAGTCGCAGCACGTAGCCGCGGATCTGGATGTCGCGCTCCTCCATCACGTTGAGCATCGCGACCTGGATCCGCTCGGCCAGGTCGGGAAGCTCGTTGATCGCCACGATCCCGCGGTGCGAGCGTGGGATCAGCCCGAAGTGGATCGTCTCCGGGTCACCGAGCGAGCGTCCTTCGGCCACCTTCATCGGGTCCACGTCACCGATCAGGTCCGCGACGCTGGTGTCGGGAGTGGCCAGCTTCTCGGAGTAGCGCTCGTCGCGGTGACGCCACGCGACCGGCAGGTCGACACCGAGCTCGGCCGCACGGCGCTTCGACGCCGGGGTGATCGGCTCCTCCGGATGCTCACCCAGCTCCGAGCCCTCGATCACCGGCGACCACTCATCGAGCAGCCCGATCAACGACCGCAGCAACCTGGTCTTGCCCTGACCGCGCTCGCCGAGCAGCACGATGTCGTGGCCGGCTATCAGCGCCCGCTCGAGCTGGGGGATGACACTCTCGCTGAACCCGTGCAGTCCGGGCCACGGGTCGACGCCGGTACGCAGGCGGGCGAGCAGGTTGTCGCGCAGCTCCGCACGGAGCGGCTTGGAGGAGTGGCCGGCGGCACGGAGCTCGCCGAGCGTGGCGATGGGAGGAGGCGTAGTCACACGGGCCACGCTAGTCCCGCGGCCAAGGCCGAGGGGAGCATTGGGCCCCCGGCTCGGGACCTTTGACCCTGACCGAACCGACGCCGCAGGGTCCAACATTGGGGTATCGATCGAGGAGGCGACGTGGTCATGGCAGATCTGCTGGAGTTGGGGCGGAGCGAGTGTGAAGGGCTGCTCAGGCTGGGAGATGTCGGTCGGGTCGCGATCGCCACCCCCTCAGGACCACATATCGTGCCGCTGAACTACGCGCTCGACCGCCGCGGTGTCGTGATCTCCACGACGCCGTACAGCGTGCTCGGCACCTACGGGCGCGACTCGCTGCTCGCGTTCGAGGTCGATCACTTCGACCATCCCCAGCAGCGCGGCTGGAGCGTCATGGTGCGTGGTCGGGGAACCGTCGTGGAGGATCCCGACGAACTCCATGCCCTGCATGGTGTGCTGCCGCGATCCTGGGCGTCGGGGAGCCGCTCCCTCTATCTGCGCATCGCGATGACGGAGATCTCGGGTCGGCGTCTGGGGGACGGCTGGGATCTCGAGGAGGACCTGCCCGTGCGGCGAGTCCTGTGAGCCGTCCGGGTCCGGGTTCGCGTCCACTGGGCAGCGCCGCCACACTGGATCGGTGACAGCGCCCGGATCCATGCCCACCGACGCCGCGTTGACCGGGCCCTCCCAGGCCCTGCTCGACGCCGTGTCCGCCATCGCGAGCGACCTCGACCTCGGCAGCGTCCTGAAGCGCATCGTCACCGCGGCCACCGAGCTCACCGACGCCCAGTACGGCGCGCTCGGGGTGTTGGGTCGCGACGGCCGGTTGGTCGAGTTCCTGACGACCGGTATCGACGAGGCCACGCACGACCTGATCGGCGACCTACCGACCGGCGGCGGCATTCTCGGCGTCATCATCGACGAGCCGGAGGGGCTGCGCCTGGTGGACCTCACCGCGCACCCCAAGTCGCTCGGGTTCCCGGCCAACCATCCCCCGATGCGGACGTTCCTCGGCATGCCGGTGCGCATC
>JARICB010000092.1 GCA_029264225.1 Nocardioides sp.
CCACCCGAGGGGGAGCCCGTACGACGGCCCCGTCCCGGCGTCGTGGCGACACCGGCGCCCGACTACTGGCCGTGGGACTCCACCGGCCACACCGGCACGGGCGCCGTGACCAACACCGGCAGCGGCGTGTGGGGCGAGCAGGAGCAGCCGAGCGACGATGGGGTGCCCGGGCGCCGCTGGTTCCAGTTGGCCATGATGATCGCCGTCGGCGTGCTGATCCTGGTCACCGCCGTGGCCGCCTTCCATCTCGGCGCCGGTGACGGCGAGGACGTCGAGGACACGCCCGCCTCCTCACAGCAGCCAGCCGCCGAGCCGTCGGCGCTGACCGGCATCACGGCCACCGACTTCGACCCGCAGGGCTCCGAGCCACGCGAGGAGAACCCCGAGCTGGTCGATCTGGTGCTCGACGGAGACCCGGAGACGTCGTGGTACACCGCGTCGTACAAGCAGAACTTCGGTCCGGGCGGGCTCAAGGACGGCGTCGGACTGGTCCTCGACCTGGGCGCCACCATGGGTGTGCGCGAGATCGAGATCGCCACCCTCGGCGGGCCGACTGCGGCCTCGGTCTTCGTCACCAATGACCCGCCCACCGGCGTCGCCGACCTGACCCCCGTCGGCACCGCCGCCGACAACGGCACCCTGACGATCAGCCTGGACGAGGCGGTCTCCGGGCGCTACGTCACGGTGTGGCTCACCTCGCTGCCACTCATCGGCTCCGACTATCGCGGCACCATCGCCGACGTGGTGGTCAAGGGATGAGTGAGGCGAGCGACGCCGAACTGCTCGCCGCCCACGTCGCCGGTGACGCAGAGGCTTTCGGGGAGCTCTTCTCGAGGCACCGCGATCGCCTGTGGGCGGTGGCACTTCGCACGATGGGCAATCCCGAGGACGCCGCCGACGGACTCCAGGAGGCGATGGTGGCCGCCTTCCGCCGGGCGGGATCGTTTCGAGGCGACGCTGCGGTGACGACCTGGCTGCACCGGGTCGTGGTCAACTCCTGCCTGGACCGGCTCCGGGCCATGAAGGTTCGCCGGGCCGAAGCGTTGCCCGACGATCTCGAGGAGCGGGGCGATCGTGGCTCGCTGAGCAGCTCCACCGACGCTGCGGTCGATCCGGCGGAGCTGGTCGTGGCCGACGAGCGCCGACGGCTGGTGCTCGACGCGCTCGCCAGCCTGCCCGCCGACATGCGCGCCGCGTTGGTGCTGGTCGACATGGAGGGTTACTCGGTCGCCGAGGTGGCCCAGATGCTCGACTGCGCGGAGGGGACGGTGAAGTCGCGGTGCTCTCGAGGGCGCGCGAAGTTGGCCCCACTCCTCGGCGTACTCGCCCCGACGCAGACTGAGCAACCCGACCCACGGAACGCGCCAGCGACCCCGGACGTCGGAGTAGGTGGATCCCCCCGCGGTCCGCCGCGAACCACGTCCTGAGTCCTACCGTTCAACCCCGCCCGAGGAGGTGCCCCGATGTCCGAACCTGAGTTGACCCCCGCCCAGACCGAAGCCGTGCGCGCCCTGCTCGCGGAAGCCCGCCATGTCGAGCCCGTTCCTGCCGACGTGGCTGCCCGTCTTGACGCCACGTTGGCGGATCTGCACGCCGAACGTCTAGAAGCGCTGGCACCCGTCGTCACCCTGACGTCCAGGCGCCGCCGCATGGCCTCCACCGCGTTGCTCGCCGCGGCCGCCGTCGTGGTCGTCGGGGTCGGCGTCGGGCAGGTGCTTCCCTTCGGGAGCACCGACGATTCCGCCGGCGACGCCAGGAGCAGCCAGGCGAAGAGTCAGCTCCCAGACAGCCCCGCACCAGCGGAGGCCTCGCGAGACTTCGGTGACGCCCAGCAAGACTCGTCGCGCAAGGCCGGTCCTTCGGGCGAGCCACTGTTGTCGAGCCGGGCTGCACCCGGCGGTAGCGAATCCGCCGACCTGAGCGCGCTGCGCAGCGGTGGAGCGCTGAGGGCGCAGGTACGCAAGTTGCGTCGTACGGCGGCGCCTGCGACCGCATCGTTCACGGCTGACCTGCCCTGCCTCGTCGACGCGGCGAACGCCCGCGGCCAGGTAGCGGTCACCTACGACGGACAACCCGGGGTGCTCGTCTACCGGGCGCCGGTCGACGGCAGCCAACGAGTCGACATCTACGTCTGTGGCGGGCCCGCGCCGGTCCGTTCCGTGCGCCTACCTACCCGCTGAGACCGGGCAGGAACATCGGAGCCCTACGATCGGTTGCACACGACGTACGCAATTTCCCCGAGCCTCAGGAGTCTTGAGCCGCATGTCCGAAGTCCGTAACGTCATCATCATCGGCTCGGGTCCCTCGGGCTACACCGCGGCCGTCTACGCTGCCCGCGCGGCCCTGTCGCCCCTGGTCTTCGAAGGGTCGGTCACCGCCGGTGGCGCCCTGATGAACACCACCGAGGTGGAGAACTTCCCCGGCTTCAAGGACGGCATCATGGGCCCGGCCCTGATGGATGAGATGCGCGCCCAGGCTGAGCGCTTCGGCGCCGAACTGATCTCCGACGACGTCATCGAGGTCGACCTCACCGGCGACATCAAGGTCGTCAAGACCGCCACCGACACCTACACGGCGCGCTCGGTGATCCTGGCGACCGGCTCGGGCTACCGCAAGCTCGGCATCCCGCGCGAAGACGAGCTCTCCGGGCGCGGCGTGTCCTGGTGCGCCACCTGCGACGGGTTCTTCTTCCGCGAGCAGGCGATCGCGGTCATCGGCGGCGGCGACTCGGCCGTCGAGGAGGCCACTTTCTTGACCCGTTTCGCCTCCAAGGTCTACCTGATCCACCGTCGTGACGAACTGCGTGCCTCCAAGATCATGCAGGAGCGTGCCTTCGCCGACCCCAAGCTCGAGATGGTCTGGAACGCCGAGATCGCCGAGATCCACGGCGCTGACCGCGTCGAGTCGGTCACGCTGCGCGACACGGTCACCGGTGAGGAGCGTCCGCTCGACGTCACCGGCCTGTTCGTCGCCATCGGCCACGACCCGCGCTCCGAACTGCTCACCGGCCAGGTCGATCTGGACGACGAGGGCTACGTGCTGGTCAACCACCCGGCCACGTCGACCAACCTGCCCGGCGTCTTCGCTGCCGGCGATCTGGTCGACCACCACTACCGGCAGGCCATCACCGCTGCCGGCACCGGCTGCGCCGCCGCTCTCGACGCCGAGCGCTACATCGCCGACCTCGACCACGCCGCCTCGAGCGCCGGGTCGGCTGCCGACACCGCTGACGAGGTCGAGGTCACTCAGCCCGCGAGCGCCTGAGTCACTAGGCTCCACGCGTCGTACTTCACGCTCCATCCTCTCTCCGTCACCTGCGGAGAGGGAACATCCCTCGGCGACATGCTGTTGAGTCAGATGTAGGTCACCGACAACCGAAAGGGCATCCCCGTGGGCAACATCCCCGCCGTCACCGACGCCGAGTTCGACGCGCAAGTTCTCAAGTCCGACAAGCCGGTCCTGGTCGACTTCTGGGCCGAGTGGTGCGGTCCTTGCCGCCAGGTGTCCCCGATCCTCGACGAGATCAACGCCGAACACGGCGAGAAGATCACCTTCTTGAAGATGAACGTCGACGAGAACCCGGTCACGCCTTCGTCCTACCGCGTCACCGGCATCCCGACGATCAACGTCTACCAGGGCGGCGAGGTCGTGAAGTCGATCGTCGGCGCCAAGCCGAAGGCCGCGCTCCTCAAGGAGCTTGCCGACTTCATCTGAGCCCCCGCGCTCGCGTCATTCAGCAGTGCCCCGGTCATTGGGCCGGGGCGCTTCTGCGTCTCCGCCCGCCCCTCCCTACCGGTCGCGCGCAGCTGTAACGCCGTGTTATTTACTCTTCACCCCCTGTTATTTCAGGGGGTGAAGGTGATATTTCACGGCGTTACAGCTTGTGTGTGGGCTGCTCACCCGCCGGTACGCCGCGAGGGCTTCGGAGCCGGGAGCGGGTCGGGTCGCACCACACCCCAGAGTCGTTCGAGGGCGACTTCCACTTCAGACTTCCAGGTCACGACGCTGCGCAGGTCCATCCGCATGCGCGGCGAGAGCACGTGCGCCCTATGCGTCTTGAACCCGACCCGGCCCAGAAACTCCGCCGGCATGACGCAGCCCGCGCTGCGGCCTCGGGTGTCACCGAACGCCTCGACGGCCGTGAAGTTGCGGGTGACCAGGTCGCGGGCCATGCCCTGGACCAGCAACCTCCCGACTCCCCCGCCACGCGCGGTCGGCTCGACATAGACCGTGCTCAGCAGTACGGCGTCTGGTGATGGTGGTGCCGTAGGAATGGCAGCCGCACCCGGGAAGTAGGCCACCGGCGCATAGAGCGCATGGCCGACGACCTCGCCATCGACGAGCGCCACCCGGCCGCACGACCCCCACTCGCGCAGCACCCATGAGAGCCAGGTCTCCTTGGCTGCGGCAGCGTCTTCGGGGCTGGTGCGTGCTCGACTGACCGGATCGGCGCACCAGAACAGGCAGGAGCGACACGGCTCGCCAACGTGCGCGAACTGGTCAAGGGTGAGCGGAGCTGTCCGTCGGGACATATCTCCATGCTAGATCGGGGTCGAGCCTGAGAGGATCATCCGGTGCGCGCCATTCGACAGAGCAAGAAGCTGCAAAACGTCCGTTACGACGTCCGGGGACCCATCCTGGTCGAGGCGCAGCGCCTCGAGGCAGAGGGCCACCGGATCCTGAAGCTCAACATCGGCAACACCGCGCCGTTCGGCTTCGAGGCACCGGAGGCGATCCTCGCCGACATGATCCATCACCTGCCCGAAGCGCAGGGCTACAGCGACTCCCAGGGCATCTACTCAGCCCGCACCGCGGTCATGAACTACTACCAGTCGCACGGGCTCCGCGAGACCAGGGTAGAAGACATCTTCACCGGCAACGGCGTCTCCGAGCTGATCTCCATGGTGCTTCAGGCCTTCCTCGACGACGGCAACGAGATTCTGGTGCCGGCCCCGGACTATCCGCTGTGGACGGGCGCGATCACTCTTTCCGGCGGTACGGCGGTGCACTATCGCTGCGACGAGCAGAACGGCTGGAACCCCGACCTGGCCGACATCGAAGCCAAGATCACCGAGAACACCCACGGTCTGGTCATCATCAACCCGAACAATCCCACCGGGGCCGTCTACAGCGAAGACATCGTCAAGGGTCTGATCGATATCGCCCGGCGCCATCAGCTCGTGGTCTTCGCCGACGAGATCTACGAAAAGATCCTCTTCGAGGACGCCACCCACCACCACGCCGCCACCTTCGCCGGCGACGACGTCCTGTGCCTGACCTTCAGCGGCCTTTCCAAGGCCTACCGGGTCTGTGGCTACCGCGCGGGCTGGTTGATGATCTCCGGTCCCAAGGAGATCGCCACGAACTTCTTGGAGGGTCTGACGCTGGTCGCCAACATGCGCATGTGCGCCAACGTGCCCGCCCAGCATGCGATCCAGACCGCACTGGGTGGCTACCAGTCGATTGAGGAGCTGATCGGGCCGGGTGGACGTTTCTACGAGCAGTCGATGCTCGCCGACCGGCTGCTCAACGAGATCCCGGGGGTCTCCAACGTGCGTCCCCAGGGCGCGCTCTACTGCTTCCCGCGGCTCGACCCTGCCCTCTACCCGATCGAGGACGATCAGCAGTTCGTCATCGACCTGCTGCGCGCCAAGAAGATCCTGGTCACGCACGGCACCGGGTTCAACTGGTTCGAGCCCGACCACTTCCGCCTGGTCACCCTGCCCGAGGCGTCGGTCCTCGAGGAGGCCATCGGTCGGATCGGTGATTTCTTGGCCGCTCGCCGCTGAGGTAGCGCCCTACGCGCTGATGAGCACGACGCCCGCTCAGCGTTGCGCCCGTCCTCCCCTAGGCTCCGACCATGCGTGATCTCACCTACCCGCCGGTCATCCTCACCGCACGAGCCGCCTTCAGGGTCCTCGGGCAGCGGTTCACGATGTCTGGGACCGAGCACGTGCCCCGCTCCGGCGGTGTGCTGCTGGCCTACAACCACATCGGCTACGTCGACTTCGTCTACGGCGGCCTCGCCGCGCACCCCTCCCGCCGGCTGGTGCGGTTCATGGCCAAGCGGGAGATCTTTGATCACAAGCTGGCCGGGCCGTTCATGCGCTCGCTGCATCACATCCAGGTCGACCGAGCGGCCGGCGAACAGTCCCTGGAGACCGCCTTGGCCTACCTGAAGGCTGGTGAGGCCGTCGGCATCTTCCCCGAGGCCACCATCTCCCGAGCCATGGAGCTCAAGGAATTCAAGACTGGTGCCGTCCGGATCGCGGCCGAGGCCGGTGTGCCGCTCATTCCGGTCATTCTGTGGGGCACCCAGCGGATGATGACGAAGGACCACGAGCGCGACTTCTCCCGCGGGAAGACGATCGCCATCACCGTCGGGGAGCCGATGTATCCCACCGGTGAGAATCCGGCAGCGGAGAACGCCGAACTGCGCTCACGGATGAGCGCGATGCTCGACGAGACGATCGCCCAGTATCCGGCGGATGAACAGCCTCCGGGCTCCTGGTGGTTGCCCGCTCGTCTCGGCGGTTCCGCGCCCACACTGGCTGAGGCTGCCCTTCTCGACGTAGCAGAGAAGCGGGACAGGGCCCGTCGCAAGGCAACCCGAGCGGCCAAGAAGAAGTGACTTAAGCAATGTGTTGCTTGGTGGCTTTAGATATAGGTCGTCTTGTCGACATTTCACCGTATGCGCAGGTCAGCGAGGTGCACGGCTCGTCTCAAGACCGCACAGGCGCGCGCTATGAGGTCTGAGTGACGACGTTACCTACACGGGACGGTCGGTACGATTGCGTGGGTCCATGATCTCTACGATCCGGCGCAGGTCCTCCAGGGTGGCGAACTCGATCGTTACCTTGCCCTTGGACCTGCCCAGGTCGACCTTTACCCGGGTCTCCAGACGGTCGGAGAGTCGCTCCGCGAGATCCGCCAGGCCCGGTGCCGTAGGCCGATTGCGCTGGGCCCGGGTGGACGATGTCTGCCCGGGGCCGAGCGAAACGATCTCCTCTAGGCCCCGCACGCTGATGCCCTCAGCACTGACTCGAGCGGCCAAACGATCCTGGAGATCGGCGTCCTCGATGCTCAGCAGCGCCCTGGCGTGTCCCGCGGACAACACACCGGCGGCGACACGACGCTGCACTGCCGGTGACAGCTTCAGCAGCCGCAAGGTGTTGCTGATCTGTGGCCGCGACCGGCCGATTCGCTGGGCCAACTCTTCGTGGGTGCAGCCGAAATCCTCCAGCAGCTGCCCGTAGGCGGCTGCCTCTTCCAGCGGGTTGAGCTGCGAACGGTGCAAGTTCTCCAGGAGGGCGTCCCGGAGCATGTCGTCGTCTTCGGTCTGCCGCACAATGGCGGGAATGGCGTCGAGACCAGCCTCCTGAGCCGCCCTCCAACGCCGCTCACCCATGATCAGCTCGTACTCGTCATCACCGGTGCGTCGTACGACGATCGGCTGGAGCAGGCCTACCTCGGTAATCGAGTGCACCAGCTCCGCCAGTGCCTCCTCCTCGAAGACCTGCCGGGGCTGACGGGCATTGGGACGCACGGAGCGGATGGGCAACTCCGCAAAGTAGGCACCCGCGACCAGTGACGGGCTGCCGGAGGCGGCGTCAGGTTCCCCCGCATCCACGCCGGGATTCTTCGCCGGGTCGCTCGGAGCGGCTGCTGGTTCCGGCGGGCCCGTGGGAATCAGCGACCCCAGACCTCGCCCTAGCCCGCGTCGGGGTTGCTTGGGGGTCGTGGTCATCGAGGGGCTCCCTTGGTTGCGATTTCGCGGGCGGCCTCGAGATAGCTCAACGCGCCGGCCGACGCAGGATCGTAGGTCATGACGGTCTGCCCGTAGGAGGGCGCCTCCGAGACCCGGACCGAACGTGGAATTGCGGTGCTCAGCACCTCTGGACCGAAGTGCTCGCGCACTTCGGTCGCGACATTGGATGCCAGGCGCGTGCGGGCGTCGTACATCGTCAACAGGATCGTGCTGACGATGAGTTCGGGGTTGAGGTGCTTGCGGACCATGTCGACCGTCTCAAGCAGTTGGCCCAGCCCCTCCAGGGAGTAGTACTCCGCCTGGATCGGGATGAACATCTCTTGGCCCGCAACAAGAGCATTGAGAGTAAGGAGTCCCAACGAAGGCGGACAGTCGACGAACACGTAGTCGAAGCGATCCTCGCCCGCCTCCACGGCGCTGCCGATGCGAGGGTGAGCAGCAATGGCCTGCTTCAGTCTGGTTTCACGTGAAACCATGCTCACCAATTCGATCTCGGCGCCAGCCAGGTCGATCGTCGCTGGCACTACCCAGAGTCCCTCCACCTCATCGCTCTTGGAGATGACATCGGCCAGGGGCTGGCCGTCGACAAGCATGTCGTAGGTCGAGGGAACGCCCCGGTGGTGATCGATACTGAGAGCGGTGGAGGCATTGCCTTGCGGATCGAGGTCGATAACCAGGACTCGTTGGCCCAGTTGTGCGAGCGCCGCAGCGACATTCACGGTCGAGGTCGTCTTACCAACGCCGCCCTTCTGGTTCGCCACGACGAACACCCGGGTGGCGTCGGGACGGGGGACGGGCCGGCCCCGGTGCAACCCGCCACTGCGGGCCAACACCGAGTGCTCAGCTGCCCGCGCCAAGGGAGTGGTGTCATCGTGGAAGTCGGTGCCAGATTCGGCGAGCATGGCCGCCGTGCGCACCTGGAATGGAGATGTTTCACGTGAAACGGGCGAACCCTCGACCTGTGGATGAACTTCAGGTTTCTGTGGAGAGTCACGCTCAGCAGGCCCGGAATCACCGGTGGATAACTTTTGACCGGCCCGTTCCGGGCCAGGCCAACCAGTGGGACGATCGGAGTCCTCGGTCACACCAGGACCTTTCACAGAGTTGAAGAATCTACGGGCCGACGTCGCTCAGCGACGGCGGCTCTTGCGTAGGGAACGTGAGGCGGGCAAACCTACCCGGCTAGGGTCATTCCAGGCCACCCGCACGGCCAACGTGCTGTGGACAAGCGACTCCCCCCCCAGGTTTAGGATCTCTGGTTCCGCGCAGCCGAGCGAGCGCAGGGTACGACGCGCTTCCGAGATCTCGGCAGCCACCGACGAGCCCTTCATGGCGATCAGCGCGCCGGTGGGCGCTACCAGAGGCATGGACCAGCGGAGGAGTCTTTCCAGTGGGGCCAGGGCCCGGGAGGTGACGACGTCGAAGGCGTGGCGCTCGGTAATCTCCTCGGCGCGACCGCGCACGACGGTGACGTGCTCGAGACCCAACTCCGCTACTACCTCGTCGAGGAACGTCGTCCGCCTCAGTAACGGCTCGACCAGTGTGATGCTCAGGTCGGGCCTCGCGATCGCCAGTACGATTCCGGGTAGGCCCGCCCCGCTGCCGATGTCGCAGACCGACGAATCACGGGGGATCGCCTCGGCGAGCACGGCACAGTTGAGGAGGTGTCGGTCCCACAGTCGCGGCGCCTCCCGAGGCCCGATCAGGCCCCGTACGACCCCATCCGTTGCAAGCAGCACGGCATACTGATCCGCCAACGCGATGGCGTCCGGGCCGAACAGCGCCAACGCCGCATCGGGTCGGGCCGCGACGGGTCCCTCGGGGGTCATCGCGGCCGAGGTTTCACGTGAAACATGACGCCCACGGTTCGATCAGGCCGGCAGGATGACGACGAAACGACGGGGCTCGGCGCCCTCAGATTCCGAGGTCAGGCCAGCCGCAGCCACCGCGTCGTGGACGACCTTGCGTTCAAAGGAGGTCATCGGGTCGAGCGCGATCCGCTCGCCCGTCTTCTTCACCTCTGCCAATTTCTCGGTCGCCAGCGCAACCAGCCGCTCACGCTGCTCGGCTCGGTAGCCAGAGATGTCGAGCATGAGACGCGAGCGTTCACCGGTCTCCCGGTAGACCGCCAGCCGAGTGAGCTCCTGGAGCGCATCGAGCACCTCGCCTTTACCACCCACCAGTTGGGACAGGTCCGCTCCGACAATCGAGACCGCGGCGCGGTCACCCTCGACGTCCATGTCCAGGTCGCCATCCAGGTCCGCGATGTCGAGGAGCTCTTCGAGGTAGTCAGCGGCGATATCGCCCTCGTTCTCCAGGCGTTCGACCTTCGAGCCTCGATCGGTGCCGCCCTGAGAGCCGGTGTCGGTGCCCGACGCTTCCGCTTCGATGCTCACCTGGTCGGTCTGGTTCATGTCCGTGCCGGTGTCACTGGATTCAGTCACGTGCTTCTCCTACCGTCTGCTGCGAAACGCGGTCGAACCGCGGGGAAATGTGGGGGAGCTACTTGCCCGACTTCTTCTGTTGCTGACGCTGCTTCTGCTGGCGTTGGGCCTTGGTGTTGCGCTTGGGCTGGACACGAGGAGCCGGCTGTGGCTCGACCTCTGCCGTGGTGCTCATGGTCCCGTCCTGACCGCCGCCGAGTTCAGTGTCGCCACCCTTGCGCGCAGCCCTGGCCTTGTCGCGCTCTTGCTTCGCGGCTGCGGCGGGCGTGCCGGGGGCGGGGTTGTTCCGGATTACGTAGAACTGCTGGCCCATGGTCCACAGGTTGGATGTGGTCCAGTAGAGGAGCACGCCGATGGGGAATGCGACGCCACCGACGGCAAAGACGACGGGCAACACGTAGAGGAGCAGCTTCTGCTGCTGCGCGTAGGGACCACTGAGGGCATCGGCCGGCATGTTCTTGCTCATCAGCTGCCGCTGGGTCAGGAACGTGGTGGCCGTCATGGCCAGCACCAACGTCGCAGCAACGGCCAGGACGCCCAGGTTGCCATCGGCCTTGATCAAGGTCGCTGAGATGGGCACCGATCCGAAGAGCTTCGCCTGACCGAACTGCTCCGCCAGCGTCTGGGTGAGTACGCCCTTGCCCTCGCCCTTGGCCGCGTGGTTCAGCAGCCGGAACAGCGCCAGGAAGATCGGCATCTGCAACAGGATCGGCAGACACGAAGCAAACGGATTGGTGCCCGAGTCCTTGTAGAGCTTCATCGTCTCCTGGGCGAGACGTTCCCGGTCGTGGCCGTACTTCTTCTGCAGCTCCTTGACCTTGGGCTGGATCAGCTGCATGTTTCGGCTGGACTTGATCTGCTTGACGAACAGCGGGATCAGCGCCGCCCGGATCACCAGGGTCAGACCTACGATGGACAGAGCCCAGGCCGCGCCACTTTCGGGGCCGAAGACCTTTCCGAGCACGCTGTGGAAGCCGACCAGCACGAACGAGATGGCGTAGTAGAGCGGCGCCATGATGAAACTGCCGATGGAACTGAAGAAGTCGAGCACTCAAGCTCCCTGAGTCGGAGTCGGGCCCGCACGCCTGGTGCGGGGTGGAACGGGGTCATAACCACCGGCAGCCCACGGGTGGCACCGGGCCAGCCGGCGCACAGCCAACCAGGAACCGCGAAACGCGCCGTACTCAGTGACCGCGTCGAGCGCGTAGGCCGAGCACGAAGGATGGTAGCGACAGACCTGACCGTAGAGCGGACTGATCAAGGTGCGGTAGGCCCTGAGGAAGCCGATCAGCAGGAATTTCACGACGTCACCCTGCTGAGGCAACGTTCCAGATCAGCAGCCAGGTCCGTATACGACGCGTACGCGGCCCGGGGCAGTGCCCGGACCACGAGTACGGCAGAACCCGGAAGCGCCGCCAACGTAGGCAGGTGCTCCCGGGTCAGGTGTCGCAGTCGGCGCTTGACGCGGTTGCGGACCACGGCGTTGCCCACGGCCTTACTGACCACGAAGCCCACGCGCACCGGCTCACCGGCGGCCTGATCTTCGTGGACAGCGAGATGGATCACGAGCGTGGTGGACCCGCAACGACGCCCAGACCGCACAGTGACACGGAACGTGTCACTGTCAACGAGCCGATGCGCCGCGGGTAACACGGACGTGATCGCCGCAGACGCTGACGTTAGACGGCCAGTTCCTTGCGACCCTTGCGGCGGCGGGCCGCGAGGATCGAGCGGCCGGCACGCGTGCGCATGCGCAGGCGGAACCCGTGCACCTTGTGACGGCGGCGGTTGTTCGGCTGGTACGTACGCTTGCTCACGAGTTCTTCTCCGATGCAGTTTCTTTAAGGATGTCCACCCCACAGCGGGACTTGGCGCACCCGGGCCAGTGACTCGACCACCACCCAGGAGGGCGCTGGACAACAACTGGATTGGTACCGGGCTCGGCTCTTCGGCCGGCACCGCCCACCCACGCGCGCTCATGCGGTGAACGCGGAGTCGTGGACATGCGGCACCCGTCGACACGGAGTGACCGCCCAACGGTACGCGGGCCTGTGAATTATGGTCAAACTCAGGACCTTGTCATACCCGGTGAGCCTGTGGATGACGGCTTGCCGGACCCATTCGCGCCTTGTTAGTTTGCGGGGTGGCCCGCCCCTCGCAATGGTTCACAGCTGTGGAGAACCTTGTGGAGGAAACATCAGCATCATCAGACGCAGGAGAAGGTAGGCCGTGGACGACCAGGCGAACGAACTCGGAACGGTGTGGCGAGCCATCGTCCGCGATCTCCAACCCCATCAACGGGCCTGGTTGCATGCCAGCGAACCCGTCACCCTGCACGAGAGCACGGCGATCATCGCCGTGCCCAACGATTTCACCCGCGGCCAGCTCGAGGGTCGATTGCGTGCTCAGCTCGAAGACGCCCTGAGCGAAACCTTCGGCCGAGAGATCCGCCTAGCCGTCAGCGTCAACCCAGCGCTCGAGGACCAGGCCCCACCCCTCGTCGTTGACGAACAGACAGATCGATCTGTCGATATGTCGACACATGGTAGAGACTTCAGTACGGACACGAATGCGCCATTGACCCCGTCCCTGGGTTCTCTCGACCACGTGGACGGTGGGAGCCTCGACGCTCCTGGCATCGGTCTGACCCCAGGCACCCGGCCCGCCACCTCGGGCGAAACCAACGGGTCCGGCGACGACAACGACCTGGCCTTCGAACGTCGCCAACGCTCGGCCCTGGAGACTCGGCTCAATCCGAAGTACACCTTCGAAACCTTCGTCATCGGTTCCTCGAACCGGTTCCCGCACGCCGCCGCAGTCGCGGTCTCCGAGGCGCCGGGCAAGGCCTACAACCCACTGCTGATCTACGGCGAGTCCGGGCTGGGCAAGACCCACCTGCTGCACGCCATCGGTCACTACGTGCGCAGCCTCTACACCAACGCCAAGGTGCGCTACGTCTCCAGCGAGGAGTTCACCAACGAGTTCATCAACGCCGTGCGTGATGACCGCCAGGACCGATTCAAGCGGCGCTACCGCGATGTCGACGTGCTGCTCATCGACGACATCCAGTTCCTCCAGGGAAAGACCCAGACCCAGGAGGAGTTCTTCCACACCTTCAACACCCTGCACAACGCGAACAAGCAGATCGTGCTGACCTCCGACCAGGCGCCCAAGAAGCTCGAGCACCTCGAGGAACGCCTACGCAACCGCTTCGAGTGGGGCCTGATCACCGACGTGCAGCCCCCCGAGCTCGAGACCCGGATCGCGATCCTGCGCAAGAAGGCGGCCATGGACCGTCTCACCGCGCCGCCGGACGTGCTGGAGTTCATCGCCTCCAAGATCCAGACCAACATCCGCGAGCTCGAGGGCGCCCTGATCCGGGTCACGGCCTTCG
>JARICB010000122.1 GCA_029264225.1 Nocardioides sp.
TTGATGGCTCAGGCGGGCAGCATCTCCGACTCGCGCGCGAGTCGCGACTGCTCTGCCGACAGCTGGTCATTCTCGACCTGCAGTCGCAGCACGAGCGTCTCCAGGTCGGCCACCCGCGCGCGCAGCCGCTGGTTCTCGGCAGCCAGTCGGACGGGGACGCGTTGGTCGCTGTGGTATCCGATCAGCGCCTTCGCCATGAGGTGCCCTCTCGCTCGTCCGGCGGGGTGCTCACGCCATCTGGTCCTGCTCGCGGCCACCGGCTGCGGCCCCCTACCAGAGTCCCACCGTGACGGTCAACGGTCAATCGCTGCGACGCGGCGCTTCCGGGCTGGCTTCTGGCACTGGGGGCAGAAGAAGGACGAGCGGTTCATGAACGCGGCCCGGCGCATCGGCGTACCGCAGCGCTCGCACGGCTCTCCCTCGCGGCCGTAGGCGTGCAGCGATCGGTCGAAGTAGCCGGATTCGCCGTTGACGTTGACATAGAGGGCATCGAAGGAGGTGCCGCCCTGCGCAAGTGCCTCCACCATGACGGCTCGCGCGTGGTCGAGCACCTCGTGGGCCTGCCCGGCGGTGAGGCGATCACCGGGACGCTCGAAGTGCAGGTGGGCCAGCCACAACGCCTCGTCGGCATAGATGTTGCCGATGCCCGAGACCAGGTTCTGGTCCAGCAGTTGCCGCTTGATGGCGACCCCACGGCTCCGCAGTCGGCGCGCGACCTGGTCCTGGTCGAAGTCGGGGTCGAGCGGGTCGCGGCCGATGTGGGCGATCTCGCTGGGCAGTCCGGCGCCGTGCTCGCTGATCATCAGGCCGCCGAACATCCGTTGGTCCACGAACCGCATCTCGAGCGTCTCGTGCTCGGCATCGGCCAGGGTGAAGCGCACCCGTAGGTGCCGCTCGTCGGGGGCGCCGGGTGGTTGGAGCAGCATCTGGCCGCTCATGCCGAGGTGGGCAAGGAGCGCGTCGCCCGGCTCATCGGCATCGTCGTCGAGAGCCAACCAGAAGTACTTGCCGCGGCGGCGTACGGCGGAAATGCGACGCCCGATCAGGGCAGCAACGAAGCCGTCGGAGCCGCGGGGATCGCGGCGCAACGGCCGCGGGTGCAACACCTCGACACCGATGATCGTGGCGTCGGTGACGTGCTGAGCCAGGCCCGCACGGACGACCTCGACCTCGGGCAGTTCAGGCACGGGTCAGGACGGGTCGTCGACGAGTTCGGGGTGGGCGAGGATCAACTCGCCGTAGGCGGTCTCTGCCGCGCCCTGCTCGGCTTCCTTCTTGGAACGACCGGTGCCGTGGCCGTAGTGCTTCTCGCCTACGCGTACGCGGGCCGCGAAGGTCTTCATATGATCGGGGCCGTCGTCCTCGATCAGATATTCGGGTACGCCGAGGGCCAGAGCGGCCGTAAGTTCCTGGAGAGAGGTCTTCCAGTCGAGTCCGGCACCCATCGACGAGGCGGCGACCATCACGTCGTCGAAGAGTCGGTGCACGACGACGGCGGAGGCCTCGATGCCACCACTCATATGGATCGCGCCGATCACCGCCTCGACGGTGTCGGAGAGGATCGACGACTTGTTGCGGCCGCCGGTGGCCTCCTCGCCCCGACCGAGCTTGATGTGCTGCCCGAGACCGATCTCGCGCGCGACCTCGGCCAAGGCCCGGGCGTTGACCACGGCCGCACGCAGCTTGGCCAGCCGTCCCTCGGAGAAGTCGGGGTGCGCTGTGTAGAGCGTCTCGGTCACGACGACGCCCAGTACCGAGTCGCCCAAGAACTCCAGCCGCTCGTTGGTCGGCAGCCCACCGTTCTCGTAGGCGTAGGAGCGGTGCGTCAGGGCTCGCTCGAGGAGCTCGGGTTCCAATACTGGATTACCGAGCGCCTCGCGAAGCTCCTGGGTGCTCAGCGGAGTTTCTTGATCCGGCTCAGAGAACCTGGCGACGTTCGGCGCGAGCGCCGTACTGGCCGCATGCGCCGCACGCACGGTGCGGGAGGTGCTTGGAACCGCAGGCGGGGTTGACGCAGGTCACGAGGCTCGGCGCGACGGCCTTCCACTGCGACCGGCGGTGGCGCGTGTTGCTCCGCGACATCTTCCGCTTCGGGACAGCCATGGTTATCTCCTTGTGTTGCCGACCGGGTCTCCCGGCCGTTGGTCGTGGCCGGGGTGCCGGGCACGTTGCGTCTGTGGGTCAATCCTGGGTGGTGCTGGGGTCCTGCAGGGCGCTGAGCCCGGCCCATCGTGGATCAATGGGTTCATCGTGCGCGTGATCTGGATCATCCGCCAATCTGGCGCCACATTCGACGCACAGTCCGGGACAATCCTCCACACACAGCGGCTGGAAGGGCAGTGCAAGCACCACCGCATCCCGCAGCAGCGGCTCAAGGTCGAGCAGGTCATCCTTGAGCCGACTGACTTCGTCGTCGAGGTCCGTGTCGGACTCGTCGTGGCGGTGCTCGTCGTACACGAACAGTTCCTGGAACCGGACCTCGATGTCGTCGGTGATCGGTTCCAGGCACCGTGCGCATTCGCCGTCGAGCCCGGCTCGCGCCGAACCCGTGACCAGCACACCCTCCATGACCGCCTCGAGTCGCAGGTCAAGTTCGACCGACGAGCCTTCGGGGACACGCAAGACTTCGATGCCAAGCTCTGCCGGTGCCGGCACGGTGCGCACCACGTCCCGCTGGGATCCCGGGCGGCGGCCGAGCTCGCGTGTGTCGAGCACGAGCGGCGCTCTCGGGTCCAGACTGGTCACGATGTCACTCCGGGTCCGGGCACTGAACAGAACCACGGAAGCGTATCCGTCGGCTGCGGCTGGGGGCAAAACGGAGGCGCCACGAGTTGTCTCACGGGGCACCACTATCGGGGTTCTCGGCGGCGTTGCGGCGCTCGGCAAGCCGCTCGATCATCGACTCGCGGACGAACTCGGGCAGTAGCCCGGTCACGTCGCCGCCGAAGTTGGCGACCTCCTTGACCAGGCTGCTGGCCAGGAACGACCATTCGGGGCTGGTCGGCACGAAGACCGTCTCGACCGGAGCGAGGCTGGAGTTCATCTGCGCCATCTGGAGTTCGTAGTCGAAGTCGCTGACGGCCCGCAACCCCTTGACGATGGCGTCGATGTCGTTGGCGAGGCAGAAATCGGTCAGCAGGCCGGTAAAGCCGTCGACGCGGACGTTGTCCCACTCGGCGCACGCCTGCGTCAGCATCTGCAACCGTTCGTCAGGGGCGAAGAGCCGGTTCTTGGACACATTGACGCCGACGGCGACGACGACCTCGTCGAAGAGTCTGGAGGCGCGTACGATGATGTCGAGATGGCCGTAGGTCACCGGGTCGAAGGAGCCGGGACAGACCGCTCGGTGGAGTCGGCCGGGCTGGCGATCACTCATGGACTCACTCCTGCCCCGGGGTTGGACCGTCCGAGGAGCCTTCGGGGGAAGCTGCTCCGGATCGGGTTGCGTGACCGTACCAAAGCACGGTCTCCCCATATTTCTTGCACCGGTCCCCCACCAGCCCCTCGGGCCACACGAGGTCGGCGCCACGTACTGAGCGTTCGACGATGACGAGCGCTCCCGGCACCAGCCATTCGCCACCGACCAGCGCAGCGAGGGCGGCACTCACCTCGGCATCGGTGAGCGGGTAGGGCGGGTCGAGGAAGACGATGTCGTAGGGGG